>CALGKS010000332.1 GCA_937930475.1 uncultured Collinsella sp.
TTGCCCACAGCGGCTGCTGACGCAAATACATTCGCTCAATTGCGCCCGTTTGCTCCCCCTGCAAACGGGCGCTTTCTTCATCTGAAGTAGCGAAAACCACGGCATACCTTTAAACCAGAAGAGCCCGGCACCGTGGTGGTACCGGGCTCGGCAAATCTCTGGTGCCCCCGGGCGGATTCGAACCGTCGACACCCGCTTTAGGAGATATGATTTAATGCTACCCCCTACCATTCATCAAGCATCATTGAACATCATATAACCGCAGATAAACATAGCAGTTTGTGTCTTTTGCCTCCGGTAGCTGCGCCTACGCTTTTACAAACATATTACTAACAGCTTTAGCTAAACTGCACTCAATGAATTGTTGAAAACTATTCAAAGAAACGGAGCGCAAAGATGTCAGAACAACCACTCATTAGCGGAAGAGGCACGTGTTGGAAAGACAAGAGATCGCCTAACACCTATCGCTATTATTTTTCACTTGGAGTCAAGGACCCTAAGACGGGGCGCTACAAACGATCCCCAACTTATACGGTTCACTGCAAGACCAAGACAGAAGCAAAGGCTGCAATGCAGGCCAAGCTGGCTGAAATCAACTCCTCTGGCACGATCTCCAAAACTAAAAAGCCAAATTTGCTTGCATCCTACTGCTGGGCCTTTCATAAAAATAGGGACACCGAGCTTGCGCCAACGAGCTATGAAAGAGAAGCGTACGATTGCAGGCATATCGAAGACCTATTCGGTGCGTTTCAGACAATTGAGGGGCTAACTCCCGATCTAATCGAAGAAACATATGCCGAAGCTCGTCGCACGGGAAAATACAAGCCTTCAGAGCTTGTGCGAATCAACGCAAAGTTGCGGCAGATTCTGTCGAATGCGGTCGCGAAAAGAATAATTGATCGAAACCCCTGCGCCACCGTTCACGTTCGCAGACCTCGCAACAAAAGAGAATCACTGACGATCGACCAAGTTGCTACCCTATGCACACATCTTCAACACATTGAGCTTACCGCCGAGGCAGTTGGTACGCTAGTACTAGTGTATACGGGTATGCGAAAAGGCGAGATGCTGGGCCTCGAATGGCGCGATTGGGACCCTGCCAATAAAACCTTGAAAATTGACAGGCAGTACACCAACGACCATGAACTGAGGGCGCCCAAGTCGCAAGAAAGCCAACGCAAAGTCCCCGTTGGAGAAACCTTGACCGAACGCCTTCAATCATGGTCAGCCATACAAAAAGAGTTCCTGGCCTCTCTGGGACTGTCACAGGCTGACAGTACCCCCATCATTAGTGATATTGCTGTCGAACGGGGAGTCCCTACTGTCTGTCACATGAAAAATTACATCTACAACCATTGGTTTCGCGATTTCGCAGTTAGCTGCAATCTTGGAATCTATGAGCCGAACAATTCGACTGGCGGAAAACTATATAAGGGCATCTGCCCGCATCAGCTCAGACATTGTGTGAGCACTTTTATGCTGGCGAACGGATCAGACGTTAGAAGCGTGCAAGGTATTCTTGGTCACGCAGACCCCAATATCACGCTCAAAACGTATACAAGCCTCGTTCAACAATCAGAAATAAAAGCTGTTAAAGGCTACGAAGACTTAATCAACGCCTATATACAGAGAAGCGAGCAATAGCATGTTTTTCATTCATCGTTTCATCCATAATATTACGGTACTAGAATACCGTTTCCGCAGGTAGATACTTTATTTAGTTGACATCTATTGAGTTTTATTAGATTCTAAAGCCGTCAGATGGCTACGCATGTAGTCATAAAAACCGGCCCCCCAAGTGCTCATGAACCTGGTAAGTCTTACAAGCACGGGGAGGGCCCTCATTGAAAGGATAGCTCATCATGGCTACTCCAGAGATTAGCACTCAGGCGTCCACACCGACTTTCCCCACTGGTGCCGCTCAGTGCGATCGGTTGCTCCGCGTTAACGATATCCGCGAACTTACTGGCTGGAGCGAGAACACCGCACGCAAGTTTATGCGAGAGTCCGGCAAGCTCATCCAGATCCATCGTTCTAATTACATGTTTGAGAGCTCTTTTTATGAGCTTTTCAAGCAGCTTGAAGGTCGTACCGCCCACTTTGATTAGGCGGTAAACATGAGCGAGCTGCCGTCGATTTCCGACAAATTTAGCGATGATGTTACTGAGCAACGAGAGATTACAGGAAAAATGGATAAGGCTATTTTTATTTCAGTACCCGAGTGGGCGTGCTGCGTCACCACCGTCGCTGCCGAGCGCCTCATTCTCGGCCTTGTATGGAGGTTAGGGGGTCGCTCCAAAAACAAACAAGCCATGGGCTTTAGCGCTAAAAGCAAATGGATTGAGGAGCACTACCGCTTGAGTAAGAACACGATCTCCCGAGCCTATACTTCTCTGAAGGATAAGAGGTACATTCAAAAAGTGGGTGATGGCAGCTGGATGCTTAATTACGCTGCAATCTACCGCGCCGCAATCGCAAACGGCTGGGAGCCCCCGAAATCTTAAGTCCACAGACCGACTATCGAGGTCGAGGTCGTGAGAGTCAGCCACCGTCAGGATGCCCACAAGAACATGCCACGGATGTAAAATGAAATAGGGTCGAACCGAAACAGTTCCCGGACAATTGGCGTCCGGCCAGACACTTCGATTCGACCCTTTTTCATGCCCAATCTAAAAAAATCCCAAAATCATTCTCGACATCTTTAACGCCATCACTCTCCCGCCACCAACACGTCGTAGATGCCATTTTCAACGAATCGATATGGCCGTCCATTCATGGTCTTTAAGGCACGTGATACCATGAAAACGTGCGGTATTTCCCTAACCGAAAACCCGCGCGAACGTATGACTTGAGACGCCTTTTTAGAACTCACCGATCGCGGGATGACTACAAATCAACAGCGGCCGCATATTTGTTCCCAGCCGTACGGCGTGGCGGAGCCATGCCCGTTGTTGATTGGAGTGCCGCACCATGGCAGACGAGAAGAAAATCAGGGAGATCTACGGCGTGAAGTCCGTCCTCGATGAGGCCGCCGAGCGGATCGAGGCGACGTGGCGGGAGAAGCTGCTGTGCGAGACGGGCGACCTCAAAAC
>CALGKS010000333.1 GCA_937930475.1 uncultured Collinsella sp.
GCCCCAGACGGTCAAAAAGAGCTGGAACAGGCCAAAGGCGACGCTCCAGGCGAAGGCGCCCTTGGTGACGGTGCCCGACTGAGCGCGAATGGCCTTGGCCTCGCGCAAAACAAGGCAGACGGTCGCCGCAAGACCGACGAGCGAGATGGCGGCAGCGAACATGCTGAGACTCCTCACAAACTTAGAACCTACGAAAGCGGGGGTTTACCCGATTGTTACCTAAATATGCGCTGCATTTGCGGGCTGCGCACAACAATCAGCCATATTAACGCGCATGTGTGGCGGTACGGCGCAATGTAGTGGCGACCTGCGCGATAATGGACGGGAATTACACGGAAACGTAAAGGCTTCTTAAAGAATTGACGAGGATAGAGCTATGGGTGAGCAGGTTTGTATGACGGGCGCCGAGTACTGCGACGGAGCTGCGGGCGTGGATACGAACGGTTATCCGGTCGAGACTACGGGCAATGCGGTGCTGGACATCTTGGAGCACCGCTCGTCCACGCGTGCCTTTGCGCGCGATGACGACGACCGTCCCGTGGCGGTGACCGACGAGCAGCGTGCGGCGATTTTGCATGCGGCGAGTCGCGCGCCGTCGGCGGGCGCCATGATGATGTATTCCATCGTAAGCATTCGCGAGCAGGCCACGCTGGACCGTCTGGCCGATCTGTGCGACCACCAGCCCATGATCGCCAAGGCGCCCTGGGCACTGATATTTGTGGTCGATTATGCCAAGTGGATCGATCTGTTTGAGCACGTGGGCTGCTTTGAGCCCGAGTTTGTCGAGCGCACGGGCAAGGCGCCCCGCCGCGCGCCGGGTTTGGGCGACTTTGCCATCGCGGCCCAGGACGCCGTGATCGCCGCGCAAAACGCCGTGGTTGCCGCCGAGGCCCTGGGGCTGGGGAGCTGCTACATCGGTGATATCGTCGAGAATGCCGAGGAAGTCGCCGAGCTGCTCGATCTGCCGCCCTATACCATGCCGCTGTCGATGCTCATCATCGGCACGCCCCGTAAGGAGCGTCCGGCCATTGCGCATCCCGTGGTGAACC
>CALGKS010000334.1 GCA_937930475.1 uncultured Collinsella sp.
ATCCAGAAGACACCGTTGGAGATGGCGTCGATGGGAACCAGCTGCAGGCACAGCACCAGGGAGGCAACGATGGCGTTGACCAGGTTGGCGCCGTTGGGCATGTCGTCATCCGAGATCATCGAGGCGAAGACCTTGGGCATGTTGCCATGCTCGGCAGCATAACGAGCAACGGAGTTGACGCCGAAGGACCAGGCAGCCATATTGGCGAACAGCGTGATCAGGAAGGCGATGCAGATGACCTTAAAGATCATGGAATCGCCCACAATAGTCTGGACAGCGTAAATCATGCCGTAGTCGGGATCGATGGAATCGGCCGACACAGCAGCGCCGATGCCAAAGCCAGCGAACAGGTAGATCACGGCGATGGACAGGCCACCGACGATGATAGCCTTGGGGATATCGCGAGCGGGATCGGCCATATCGTCGGTCATGGTGCAGATGACCTCGAAGCCCATAAAGTTAAAGATGATGATCGACAGGTAGCCGAGCGCGTTGGTGTTGGTGAGCTCGGGCAAGAAGGTGACAGCGGACATATCGTTCGCAAAACCGTTCTCCATGGCGTACCAAATGCCCAAAGCGCCGACGATAACGGCAACGGCGACCTTGATGATGGCGCCGCCGTTCAGAACCCACTCGGAGTCGGCAGCCTTGGAACGGCCCATAAGATAGACGATCCACACAAAGGCAAGGTCGATACCAATCTTGGCAATCAGATTGAACTCGACGCCAAAGACCATGCCCAAAATGTCCGGGAACATAGTGGCCAGCGAGGCAATCCACAGCGGGTAGTTAACCCAGTAGTAGTACGAAATGCGGGCGCCCCACTTGTCGCCCAGGCCATCGCGTACCCAGTCGTAAATGCCACCCTCACCGTCATAGGTAGTGCCGAGCTCGGCAACGACCATGCCATAAGGGAGCAGGAAGGTCAGAATCAGGAAGATCCACCAGAAGAACTGCTGGTTGCCAATGGCAGCAGCAGGTGCGGCGGCCTCGCAAACGAAGACGACGCAGATGATGGTCGAGATGACCGTCAAGAAGGAAAGCTTTTTCTTTCCGTCGCTCATGATGAGCTCCTTCGCTCAGTCTTGGACAAATCGAGGCCCTTAAGATATTAAGGCAATTGCCGGGCCTCGGTGAGCAGGCGACAGGAGACGAGCATCCGCCGCCCGCAGACGCGCTTCTACGATGAAGTTACGCGGTTTTACCAAACCGCGTAACGGCTCGACGCTGCAAACGCCCCTAAGCGGCAATCTGACGTTCAATCGTCGGTCGCGTACCGAAGTACGCTTCCCTCCTCTTTCACGTCACCTTGCTCGCCTAGGGGCGTTTTCGCTGACTTATGCTCAACCTGCGATAATTCCGAGCTGAACGAGTTACTCGCTGTAGCGGGTAGCGATGGCGGCTTGTACCATGCCGGTGCTCATGAGGTAGGTCACCAGGAAGTAGCCGCCGTAGGCTGCCAGGAAGATTGCACAGGTGAGGCCCACGGTGCCGCCGATGCTCATATCGCCGAATACGCTCACCAGCTCGATGATCACCTTGAGCGCCACAAAGGAGTGCGCCAAGCCCACTGCCAGCGGGAACAGGAAGAATACCGCTTGCTGCGCCATCACCGAATGG
>CALGKS010000335.1 GCA_937930475.1 uncultured Collinsella sp.
TCTCGGATGTGCACGGCTACAACAAGGTCGACGGAAAGGTCGTGCCCGATCAGGGCAAGCTCACGCTTCGCGGCTACAGCATCGAAGACCTGGTCAACAACGCCCAGGCCGAGGATCGCTATGGCTACGAAGAGGTCGCCTACCTGCTCATCACGGGCTCGCTGCCCACCAAAGAGGAACTCGACGGTTTTTGCGAACGCCTGGGTGCTTTTAGGCATCTGAGCGACGAATACGTCCGCGAGTTCCCCATGACCACGGTGTCGTCGAGCATCATGAATGTGCTTCAGCGCGCCGTGCTGCTGCTCTACGCCTTCGACGCCGAGCCCGACGCCATTACACCCGAGCACGAAATCGACGTCGCCATCTCCATGCTCGCCCGTCTCCCCCGCATCGCCGCCTTCGCGCATATGGCCTCGGTCGCCAAGCGCCGCGGCTCCGAGGTTCATGTACCGCACCCCACACCCGGCCTCTCCACCGCCGAGACCATCCTGCAGGTGTTGCGTGGCGGCATGGCATTCACCCGCGACGAAGCCATGCTGCTCGACGTGATGCTCATGCTGCATGCCGAGCACGGCGGTGGCAACAACTCCACGTTCGCCTGCCGCGTGCTGTCCTCTTCGGCCACCGACCCGTACTCCGCCTACGCCGCGGCTATCGGCTCGCTCAAGGGCCCGCGCCACGGCGGTGCCAATGCCAAGGTCGTGTCCATGCACGAGGACATTCGCGCGCATGTTTCCAACTGGGAAAACGAGGACGAGGTCGCAGCCTATCTGGGCAAGATCCTCGACAAGCAGGCCTTCGACGGCACGGGGCTCATCTACGGCATGGGCCACGCCGTCTACACGCTGAGCGATCCGCGTGCCGAGGTGTGCCGCCATTACGCGCGCTCGTTGGCGGCCAAGAAGGACCTGGGCGAGGAGTTCGCGCTCATCGAGCGGATCGAGCGCCTGGCCCCGCAGGTGATGCGCGACCACGGCATGACTAAGCCCATCTGCGCCAACATCGACCTGTACACGGGCTTTATCTACAAGATGCTCGGCGTGCCCGAGACGCTCTTTACGCCGCTGTTCGCCGTCGCCCGCATGGCTGGCTGGTCAGCACACCGCATGGAAGAGCTCTTCTGTGCGCACCGCATCATTCGTCCGGCTTATCGTCCGGTGATCGAGCCGCTGGAGTACAAGCCGCTCGCCGACCGCTAGGACGCGGACCGTTATAGATCTTGAGCGTGGCCAGGGTCCCAAGCCCTCGGCCACGCTTTTTATGTCTCTTGGAAAGGGCCACATCAGATGATCGTGTTTTCCGATATGGATGGAACGCTGCTGACGAGCGATAAGCAGATGAGCGATACCACCTGGGCGATGCTCGACGAGCTCGCACGTCGCGGCATTGAGTTTGTTCCCTGCACGGGCCGTCCGCTGTCGGGTGTCTTTGAGCCTATCCTCGCCCATCCCGCCGTGCACTACGCGGTCTGTGCCAACGGTGCCAGCGTCTGGCAGCTCGACGAGGATGAACCCACTGACGCTTCGCGCGCCACGTGTATTCTGAGCCGTCCGCTCGACCGTGGCATTGCCCACCGCATCCATCGCATTGCCGCCGGCCACGACGTCACCTTCGATATCTTCGCCGACGGCCAGTGCTTTCTCCCCCGCTCGCTCTACGAGCGCCTAGACGAGTTCTGCGGCGGCGACCCGCATATTGCCGGATCGCTCAGGCGCACGCGCACGCCCATCGACGTAGACGTTGACAGCAAGATCGACGAGGTCGAAACACTTGAGCGCATTGCCATGTACTGGCACGATTCCGCCGATCGCGATGCCATCATGGAAGCACTCGGCACGCTCGACGGCATCGAGGTCACGCGCTCGTACGCTATGAACATCGAGGTCATGGGCGAGGGCGCCACCAAGGGAACGGCCCTGACGTGGCTGTGCGAGCATCTGGGCGAGCCCCTGGCAGACGCCTGGGCCTTCGGCGACAACATCAACGACATCCCCATGCTGCAGGCAGCGGGCCACGGCATGGGGATGGTCAACGGCGAGCCGGAGGACCGCGAGGCAGCCGCCGCCATCACCGAGTTCGACAACGACCACGACGGCGTCGCCCGCACTATCATGGCCGCCCTCGCCTAGTCATTGGGGACGTTCTTAAACGACTAGTCATTGGGGACGTTCTTGAATGACTAGTCGTTGGGGACACCCTTCGCGAAAAACCGCAAGGAGTGTCCCCAACTGCCGGCAGAAAGGGAACGTCCCTAACTGCCGGATTAGGCGAGGCTTTCCAGCACGTGGCGGAGTTCTTGCTGGACGGCGTGATCGCGGTTGCAGCCCACGACACGGTCGGCGACCGCTTTGAGCGCAGGACGCGCGTTTTCCATCGCGCAGCCCGTGCCGACAAAGCGAATGATCTCGTAGTCGTTCATCGAGTCACCAAACGCCATAACCTCATCGCGCCCAATGCCATAATGCTCCGCGAGCTGTGCGA
>CALGKS010000336.1 GCA_937930475.1 uncultured Collinsella sp.
CTCAGTAAGCACAAGGGCAAGGTAGACGATGACCGCAAGACCGGCGTGGTCAAGCGCCGTGTTAACGCCTTTGTCGAGCCAAACGCCTGCTAATGCCGCCACCGCACACGCTCCGGCAAGCGCATTCGGAAACCGCCGCTCACGGGCATCAATCGCCGCGCCGGCAAAGATGCAAATCCAAAACGGGATATAGACCATCGGACTCCTCCTCGAGCTGCATCGCAAAAGCAAAAACCACCACAAAGGTGCCTGTCCCCTTTGTGGTGGTTTTAGTGGTGGTTATTTGGCGCCCTGCATGACCTCGTCGAGGGTAACGTTGACGGCGTGCTGCGTCGGGACCCAGTCGACCTTTAGGAACAGCGCAGCCACCGTGATGGGGATATAGCTGAACATAAAGATCGGGAAGGTAAACAGGTTGGTCACCAGACGCCACTTTTGCGCACAATGAATGTGCTTGTACTCGAAGATGGTCGTGAGCAGCGCCAGGATAAAGAAGGTCTGATACATCATCGCGAAGGTCATAATGAGCGAGGCGGCACAGGCCTGCATCTCGACCTCGGTGGCCAAGAAGCCGTGCGAAAGTCCGCCAACAATGAGGAAGGTCGCGTTGGCGAGCATGGAGATCAGGGACAGCAGCATGCCCGGAGCGATGGTCATAAACATGTCGTAGGCAGCAAAGCGATGATAGCGGAAGGTCGATTTGACAAGATGCTTGCCATAGGTAAAAAAGACCTGGTAGAAGCCCTTGGTCCAACGCATGCGCTGTTTCCAGGACGCCTTAAACGTCACGGGCTGCTCGTCAAAGAACTCCGCCGGCGCATAACCGATGCGGATGCCGTGAATGGCGCAGAACGTGGTGAACTGGATGTCCTCGGTCAGCGTATGGAACTGCCAGCCGTGCATGCCCTCGATAACGCTGGCGGAGATGAGGTAACCCGAACCCGAGACAGCGCAGGACGTCTTGCAGATATTACGAGCGTTGTTGAGGAAGCGCGCCTCACGCAAATACCAGGTGGCGTTGGCAGACGAAATCCACGAGCTGCCGAAGTTCTTGGAGTTACGATAGCTCGTGACCACATGGAAGCCCTGGTCAAAGGCATCATTCATCTTGGAGACGTAATCGCGGGAGATAACGTTGTCGGCATCGAAGATAAAGTAGCCCTCAAAGGTATCGGGATACTCGTTGAGAATGCGATCGAAACCAAAGTCCATGACCCAGCTCTTGCCCTTGCGGGCAAGATCATTGCGCTCGTAAACAATGGCACCGGCCTCGCGCGCGAGCTGCGCGGTGTTGTCGGTGCAGGCGTCGGCAACGACAAAGACCTCGATGAGCTCGGACGGATAGTCCTGATCCTTGATGGAGCGAACGAGGTTGGCGATCACGGCCTCCTCGTTATGCGCCGCAATAAAGAAGGCATAACGGTGGAGCTTTTTGGCCTTGGGAGGCGCGACCTCGCCACGAAGAGCGCCAATGACAAAGAAGACCACCTGGTACAGAAAGCAGACCGTGAGCAGCGTGACGACAATCTGGTTGAAGATCACGATGGGCGTGTTAGTTTGTAAAAAGGCGAGCATGCAGGCTCCCAGGAACGCGTTACGTAAACAAACGTATATATTACCGTAGGGTGACCGAGTTCAAGAAACCACCTAATACTGGCTAGGCTTCGAGCAGACCGAGCTGCGGAACGATTTCGTCGCCGGCAGCGGTGCGGCCAAGCGAGCGCGGGACCAGGTCGTCAAGAACCGCAGCGAGATCCCACGGCAGCTCGTCGCGGCACTCAATGCGATCCCCCGTCACGGGATGGTCGAATGCGACGCGCCAAGAATGAAGGAATTGCCTGGTCAGGCCCTGATCGGCGCGTGCATCGCACTTGCCGTAGAGCGGATCGCCCACGCAGGCGTGGTTGATATGGCGCATATGCACGCGAATCTGATGTGTGCGGCCCGTAAATAGGTGGCACTCGACGAGCGTGTAGCCGTCGTCAAAACGCGTGGAATCGAAGCGCTCAAGGACCTTAAAGGTCGTAATGGCCTGGCGCGCGAAAGGATCGTCCGAAACCGCCATCTTGACACGGTCACGCGTAGAACGGGCAATGCCGGTGTTGATGGTGCCCTCATCCATAGCGATATGACCGTGAACGAGCGTAATGTAGCGGCGGTCGAGCGTGCGCGTACGGATAAGATTTTGGAGCGCGCGCTGGGTGTCGTCGTCCTTTGCAGCAAGCATGAGACCCGAGGTATCGCGATCCAAACGATGCACGATACCGGGGCGGTCCTCGCCCTGCACGGTGCCCAGATGGTCGATACCACAGTGATAGACCAGGGCATTCGCGAGCGTACCGCTCTCATGACCATGTGCAGGATGGCATACCAGGCCGCGCTGCTTGGAGAGCACAATGAGATAGTCGTCCTCATAGCGAATGTCGAGCGGGATGGCCTCGGGAATCACATCGGTGGGATCGTGCGGCTCGGGCAAATCGACCGAAATACGGTCGCCGGCTCGCACGGCGTACTTTTTGGACAGGCAGGTCTCGCCATTGACGCATACGGCACCGCCCTCAATCAGATGCGTGCAGGCAGAGCGCGTAGGACAGCCGTCATTGGCGCCCAGATAGGCGTCAAGACGCTGACCAGCGGCATCGTCGGCAACAAGGATATGGATGTCGGCCATTAGCGCTCATTCCTTTCGCGAATCTTGCGGGCACGCTCCCCACGCTGCTGGGCCTTGCGCTTGGCGCGGGCCTCGTCACGGGCGTTAAGCTCGGCGGTCGCATCGACCTCGCGAGCGGCAGGACTCAAGAACATGTAGCCGAAGAGGGCGAGCACGACGCCCAAGGTGATGCCGATATCGGCCACATTGAAGACGGGGAAGTCAATGAAGGTGGTGGCAATAAAATCGGTCACGAAGCCAAAGGCCAAACGATCGATAGCGTTGCCGATAGCACCGCCCGCAACCATCGCCATGCCCACAACCTCAAGATGGGCGAGCTGGGGTGCACGAACGAGGTACACGGCAATAGCGATAATGACCGCCAACGCCAGCACGGCAAACGCGATGCCATGCCCCTCGCCCATGCTAAAGGCAGCACCGATATTGCGGACAAACATAAAGTCGATGACACCGGGGATGACGGTCACATGCAAAGCGTCGCCCACGGCACGAACCGCAAGCTTGGTCAGCTGGTCAACAAGCAGCACAACGAGCGCCACCCCGCCAGCAACACCCAACCGCCAACGCAAAGGCGGCGTCATATCCCCAGTACGACCCAAATCAATCCCCTGCCCTCATGAAATCGAATTACGTTTAACGCAACACATTATCCTACCGTGCAAACGATAGAAATGAATCCGATGTCGTCGGTCAACAACGAAAACCCGCCAGAAAAAACAACTCTTCGCACCAACAAAGGAAACGCCGCTTATTTGGCCACAACAGCGAAAACGCCCCTAAGCGAGCAAGGTGACGTGAAAGAGGAGGGAAGCGTACT
>CALGKS010000337.1 GCA_937930475.1 uncultured Collinsella sp.
GAAAGCACTTAATGTGCTTTCCGTCTTGCGCAGGACTGTAGAGCAGCAAACTTAGCCCCCGCCCTCAGCCCCGGAGACCCTCCCGGAGGGGCCCAAAAAATATTTTCAAAAAAGTTGTTGCGCACCGGACAGACTTCTGTGTATACTAATCCCCGCAGCGCACGCGAGCGGAAACAAACGCGAACGACTGCTTGGGGAGTTAGCTCAGTTTGGTTAGAGCGCCGGCCTGTCACGTCGGAGGTCGCGGGTTCGAGCCCCGTACTTCCCGCCAACGCAATTAAAGCCACGTCTTCGGACGTGGCTTTTTGCGTTTGATAGGACCTTGATCCCATCGGCTCCTTTTGCCCAAAACCAAATCCTTCCAATTCCCGGACAAGCTCCGTTTGAGACCTGTGTTCAAACAAGGCGTTTGTTGCACAACACCTGTTCAACGAAGCAGGGGGTTAGGTTATACTAAATTGCACTATGGGCCGTTTTTGATGCAAGAGGCTTCAAACACGGCATTCAGTGGGCACCCGTTTTGCTATATGGGCGTCCATACGGTCATTGGCGTCTCGACGTAAGCTCGGCTCCGGAGCTCGTTCGAGCTGTTCCTATTCCTTGAAAGGGGAAAAATGGACATATCGAGGAAGACTGATTACGCCCTTCGCATGCTCGCGATGCTTGCCGAGGACCCGGAGCGTCTGCTTTCTGTTCGCACCGCCGCCGAAGAGGTCAATGTCCCGTATTCGTTTGCCCGTTCGATCCAGCATGGTTTGGTTCAGGCCGGTATTGTGGAGAGCCTGCGTGGCGTCCATGGCGGCATGCGTCTTAAGGTCAGCCCCGACGATGTCACCATCCGCCAGGTCGTTGAGGCCGTTCAGGGCCCCATGGTCATGAACGATTGCACCGCGCCCGATGGCGACTGTGCGCGCATGGGCACGTGCTGCTATCATCCCCTGTGGGCCGGAGCTCAAGCGCTGATGCGCGACTACCTCGATTCCGTTTCGCTGGGCGATATCGTCGCTCACCGCCAGTTCCCGGCCGTCGATTCCAAGTTCGCCGACCGCGATGCGTTTCCCGAGTACGCCACCTGTGCGTGCGCTTGCCGGGAGGAATAGCGCCGCATAAGGAGCATAGCCATGATTCAGGACCCCTTTCGTTCGATGATTCGTTCGGAAGGGGTCCTGCGTTATCGCGACCTTCCGTGGCGCCGCACGCGCGACCCGTACATTATTTGGCTTTCCGAGGTTATGCTGCAGCAAACGCAGGTGCCGCGTGTGGAGACGCGTATGCCCGCGTGGCTCGACCGCTTTCCGACCGTGCAGGCGCTCGCTCAGGCCGCTCCTTCCGACGTTTTGGATGCTTGGCAGGGGATGGGTTACAACCGACGCGCTCTGGCGCTCCACAGGGCCGCTCAGCGCGTTGTAGAGGACTGGGGTGGGGAGTTTCCACGTGAGACGCGCGACCTGGTCGCCCTGCCCGGTATTGGCCCGGCGACGGCGCAGGGCATCCGGTCGTTTGCGTTCGATCTACCGGGTGTGTATCTGGAGACCAACGTGCGCACGGTCTTTCTGCATCATTTCTTTCCCGATGTGCCGGCCGTTCCCGATCGCGAGCTGGTGCCGCTGATTCAGGCCACCTGTCCGGCGGCTCCCGGCGCGACGGCGGATGAGATTGCGCCCTTTGCCGTGCCGCTCGATGATGCCGACACGCCGCGCGCATGGTATTACGCGCTGTTGGATTATGGCGCGTATCTTAAGAAGACGCTGCCCAATCCGTCCAGGCGCTCGGCGAGCTATAGCCGTCAGTCCAAGTTTGAGGGCTCGCGCCGTCAAAAGCGCGCCCATATTGTGCGCATGCTGCTGGCTGCGCGCGATGGGCAGCCGGCGGGCATCACAC
>CALGKS010000338.1 GCA_937930475.1 uncultured Collinsella sp.
CCGTTGATCGGTGTGCGGATGTCGTGGCTCATACGCGTGAGGAACGCGGTCTTGGCGGCGTTGGCGGCGTCGGCTTTCTGCCGCTCTTTCCGCGCGCGTTGAAGCGACCAGACAAGGATAACGATGCCGGTCAGCAAAATGCAGATGATAACGGTGGCAATGGCGGTGCGGTTGCGATAGAGGAATCGAAGCGTATCGGATTCTTGAGCCGAATACGATGTGGGGGAATAACTGTTCGCGGAGAGCGATTCGCGGGCATTGACGATGCCCTTATTAATGATTCCTAAGAGCTGGGGATTGCCGCGCGAGATCAAGCACGATAGTTCTGCTGTGTTGGTGAGTTCCTGCGTTTCGAAATCTTCGATGTCGTAGGTGTCGCGGATGGTTTCCAGACGCGTGCTGGGGACAATGATGCAACTGGCCTGTCCCTTATTGAGGGCCTTGAGCGCCTCGCTGCCGCTTGGGCACTCGGTTACCGTCGCGTCGGGGAACAGGTTCTCGAGCTCAAAACGGTTGACGATAGCGCCCTTTGTGCAAGCGATGCTCTTGAGGTCCTTGCTCAGGTCGTTGCCGCTGTGGATGGCGGTCAGGGAGACCGTTCCCATCGAGTTTGACTGGATGACCCCTATTTGTTCGGCGAGCCAGTAGTCACGAAAGAATGGCAGGGCGACATCGATGGTGCCTTCTGAAAGGGCTTCGATCATTTGTTTGGTGTCTGCGAGGGCGACTGTTTTAACGTTAATGCCAAAATTGTCGTGCAACGTCGTCGCGAGCGAGGCAAGCGACCCCTCCATTTCGCCGTCGTCATTTTGCGTGCAGTAGGGGAGCTGGTTTGTAAGATAGCCGAGCGTGATGGTGTTGTCGTTTGCTTTGAGCCAAGCGGTCTCGGCACCGGCGAGCGACGATGACCCGCTGTTTTGGGCTGAGTAATTCGCCTTGACTTCGTCGTTATAGCGGGGATTGACGCGGGCAATTGCCGCCATGGCGGCATTAATGTCGTTCATCAAGTCGGGATGGCTTTTGGGGACGGCGAAATAGTAGTCACTTGACCCAACGTAAAACATGGGGGAGGCGCTGGGCGACGAGATGGTGTCGTTCATGATGATAGCGTCGACCTCGTCGTTTGCCAGCGCCGCAAAGAGGTCGCCACCACCAGGCATTTCTTTATAGGTGCAGGTGATGCCCTCGTCGGCGAGCCACTGCTGGCCGACGATCGTTTGCATGACGCCGGGGTTGCAGCCGACGGTAAGGCCCTGGAGTGCCTGAGGGTCGCCCTTGGAAAGATCGTCGCGATCGGGCCTGGCGTAGATGTAGTAGCGCTCGGTTCCCTCGGGGTTCGAGGAATAGAGCAGCTTTTGCGCGCGCTCCTCGGAGTACGAGATATTTGGCATGAGGTCGATCTCGCCTGCCTCGAGCATGTCCATGAGCTCGGTGAAGGTGCCGGAGACGTATTCGTATTGCCAGCCGGGGGTGTAGTACGAGAGGGTCTGCAGATACTCGTAGCCCCAGCCCGAGAGGCGCTCGCCTGGGTTGCCGTCTTGGAACCCCTCGTTGTTGATAAGCCAGCCGACGCGGACCGTTTTGACCTGCTGCTCGGACTGGTCGGCACGGGCCGGCACGGGCGTGGCGGCACTCAGCGCGGTAAGTGCGGTGAGCACGATGGCGAGGGCGCGATATATAGTTGAACGAAGGACGGCGGCAGCTCTCACGGGCAATCCTAACGAATCGAGATAACACCACGTAAGGATACCAGCTCAGATGCCCCGTTTGCCCACAGATATAGTCATTGGGGACGTTCTTAAACGACTAGTCATTGGGGACGTTCTTGAATGACTAGTCGTTTAAGAACGTCCCCAATGACTAGTTCCGTTTGCGGGGGAGGCGTGGGACAATACCGAGCGAATGTGATTGATTGTCCGCGGAAGGGGTCGCGATGAAAAAGCTCAGGACGCTTGCCGATGTGTTGCATCAGGCCGGGTTCGCCCACATAACGGGCGTGTTCCTCGTCTTTTTCTTGCTGTGCTCAACTGCCGTTTGGCTGTCCGAGCCCACGACCCTTACGTTTGGCGACGGCCTTTGGTTTAGCTTTGAGACCGTCTCGACGATCGGTTTTGGCGACATCCCGGCAGAGACGCCGGTCGCCCGCGTCATCACGGTCGTCTTGAGCGTCATTAGCATCTTCTACATCGCTATGCTCACGGGCGTGGCGGTGAACTACTGCAATACGCTCATCAAGATGCGCCAAAAAGACACCATGGCGCGTTTTATGGACGATCTTGAGCATTTGGAAGAGCTCGACCGCGATGAGCTCGCCGACCTATCGCGTCGCGTGCGCGAGTACCGTCGCCGGCAGCGCTAGGGCAAGCGCATCGCGCAGCAAGGGGGATTGCATATGAACATCACGGTGTACCTGGGTGCGAGCGTCGGCAACGACCCGGCGTTTTTGCCTGCGGTGCAGGAGCTTGGCACTTGGATCGGCGCTCATGGACATGCGCTGGTGTACGGTGGGTCCAAGTCGGGCCTGATGGGTGCGCTCGCCGATAGCGTGCTCGATGCCGGCGGCCACGTGACGGGCGTTGAGCCGAGCTTTTTTATCGAGGCGGAGTTCCAGCACGACGGCATTGACGACCTCATCGTGACGAGCGATATGGCCGAGCGCAAGGCGAAGATGATCGAGCTCGGTGACGCGTTCATCGCCTTCCCGGGTGGCACGGGCACGCTCGAGGAGATTGCCGAGGTCATGTCGGCCGTGTCGTTGGGGCATCTGAGTGCGCCGTGCATTCTGTATAACCTGGACGGCTACTACAACGACCTGAAGGCCCTGCTCGAGCATATGATCGAAAAGGGATTATCGAGTCCGCGTCGCCAGCAGGGCATTTACTTTGCCGAAGATTTGTACGAGATTGCCTCGATCATCAATGGCTAAGTTCTAGATTAGGCGCGCGTTGCGCCCAATGGCGCCGTTTGGGGTGCAGATGGTTGGCTCGTCTGGGCAACGCTCGCTCTACAATAAAACATACCTTTGTCGACTCTGACCACGGGAGGGCCCGATGGATAAGCTTGCAAAACCTAAAAACCGCGCGCTGTTTTTGGTCAGCGTGGCTGTGACCGGCGCATTCGCGGGTGCCGCCGTCTGGCTGTTCTTCTTTGCGATGGAGCACGGCATCGACTATCTGTGGACCGAGATTCCGCACATGTTGGGAGTGGCGTCGCCCGAGCTCGCCAGCGGTCCGTTCGGCTTTTTGCCGTACCCGTTTTTCGTCTGCCTGCTGGGCGGTCTGCTGATCGGTCTGTACGAAAAGATGACGGGCACCAAGACCGACGACCTCAACCGGGTAATGGCCAAGGTCAAGCAAGACGGACGCTACCCGTATGACAATCTGGGCAAGCTTTCGCTCGCGGCATTGCTGCCGCTGCTGTTTGGCGGAAGTATTGGACCGGAGGCCGGACTGACCGGCGTTATCGCGGGTCTTTGCAGCTGGGTCGGCGACCGCATGCGTCGCTTTGGCGCCGAGTTTAGGGAGCTCACGCTGTTGGGCACCCAGGCCGCGCTGACGGCGCTCTTTACCGCGCCCGTCTTTGGCTTTGTGGCCCCGCTCGCCGGCAGCGCCGATGGCGAGGACTCCGCGTCTGAAGAGATCACCATCAAGCTGCCCAAGGCACAGAAGACCGTGGTCTACGGCATCGCGATTGCCGGCGGCCTGGGCACCTATCTGCTGCTCGGCCAGCTTATGGGTGGCGGCATGGGTATGCCCAGGTTCGAGGCTGCCGAGGTGGGTAACCTCGAGCTCGTATGGCTTATCCCCCTGTCGCTGATCGGCACGGTCTGCGGCTGGCTGTACTTTGTCTCGGAGCACGCGAGCGAGGCGCTGGCCCATGCCATAGGGGAGCGCCCCGTCGCCAAGGCCATGCTGGCCGGCTTAGCGCTTGCGGCTTGTGGCACGGTCCTGCCTTACACCATGTTTGCCGGCGAGACGCAGGCCGATGTTCTCATGGAAACCTATCTGACCATTCCCGCCGGCGTGCTTATCGCAACCGGCCTGGTCAAGGCTATGCTGACTCCCGCCCTCATCAACATGGGCTGGCGCGGCGGCCATTTCTTCCCCGTCATCTTCTCGGGCGTAAGCCTGGGCTACGGCCTTGCCATTCTCACCGGTGCCGATCCGGTCTTTTGCGTCGCCGTCTGCACTGCCTCGACGATGGGCGCCGTCATGCGCCAGCCCGTTATGGTCGTGGGTCTGCTGCTCATGTGCTTCCCGCTCAAGGGCATCGTCTGCATGATCATCGCCGCCGTCATCGCCGCCGGCATTCCGCTGCCCAAGCCGCTGCGCAAGTAGCACGGTGGCGCACGGTCAATGCAAACATCTTAAGCCCGGTGTGGGCGCTGTGTCACGGATTTGCGGGTGGACTGAATCTCGCCTGGCACCGACGCTACTTCCAAATCGCGAGCGCGGCGGTGCCCAGCACGATGAGGAAAAGGCCGATGGCGCTTCGATGCGACAGCTTTTCGTTGAAGGCCAGTCGTGCGAACAGCACCGATACGACAATCGATAGTTTGTCGATTTGCACGACGACGCTCACCTGGCCTGCAACGATGGCGTAGTAGTACAGCAGCCACGACGCGCCGGTCGCA
>CALGKS010000339.1 GCA_937930475.1 uncultured Collinsella sp.
GACGCCGCGGCCTCAAACCACAGCACGCTCGCCACAAACAGCCCACCCATGCACAGGCCGTACATCATGCTCTCCAAATACACCACGCGCATGCCAATATGAAACAGCTCCGTCGAGCCCGATGCACTAAACAGCGGGTTGACCAGTGCAATGATCAAAATCACCGGCAGCTGCCAGCGAAGCGCCCCCAACGTACGCGCGGCGCCGCGCGTCGCAAGCCCGTACGCCAGCCCGCCCGCGAGCGACAGCGCAATCAGCACCGGTTGCATCGAGAACATGGTGAGCCCCAACGTCAGCACCATGTAGAGTGCCGGCACCGCCGGATGCGACATCGAAAATGCCGCGACGGGTTCGTTGCCCGATTCCTCCCGCATGATATCCACGGGCACCTCCCATCCCCTTGCGCAAAACGCCAACGCCGCAGCGCCGCCGCCATGCACAACCAGCGCAAACGCCACGACGGCGGCGCAAGCCTCAACCGCCGCAAACCAATCGTTACGCGCTCATCATATGCCTGCGGTATCATATTGCGCCGTGTATCGTTTCCAAACACACGTCTCTATAACGTAACAGGAGATCACATGGACGCAACCGCAATTATCCTCGCTGCCGGCGAGGGCACCCGCATGAAGTCGAACCACTGCAAGGTTTCGCACAAGATCCTGGGCAAGCCCATGGTTCAGTGGATCGTCGACGCCACCATCAAGGCCGGCTGCAGCCGCGTCGTGGTCGTCATCGGCAGCCACGCCGACGAGATGCGTGCCCTCATCGATGGCGCCTACGCCAACAGCGCCACCAAGGTCGAGTGCGTCGAGCAGATCGAGCGCCTGGGCACCGGCCATGCCGTCAAGGTCGCGCTCGAGGCCTGCGGCATCACGCAAGGCCCCGTCGTCGTGCTCAACGGCGACCTGCCGCTCATCACCGCCGACACCGTCGCCAAGTTCGCGCAGACCGTCGCCACCGGCGAGCTCGCCTGCACCGTCATGACCATGACCCCGCCCGATCCTTTTGGCTACGGCCGTATCAAGCTGGGCGCCGATGGTCAGATCGAGCGCATCATCGAGCAGAAGGACTGCACGCCCGAGCAGGCCGCCACGCTGCTGGAGTGCAACGCCGGCTGCTACGCCTTCGACGGCGCGCAGCTCGCCGCCCACATCAACGAGATCGGCAACGACAACGCGCAGTCCGAGTACTACCTGCCCGACATGCTCGAAATCCTCAAGGGTCACGGCCAGGCGGTCTCCATCTTCCACTGTGACGACTACCGCGACGGCCTGGGCGTCAACAGCCGCATCCAGCTCGCGCAGCTCACCGCCATCGCGCGCGACCGCATCAACGAGCACTGGATGGCCGAGGGCGTCACGTTCATCGATCCCACGCAGGCCTGGATCGGCCCCGATGCCGTCATCGGCCGAGACACCATCGTGTGGCCGCAGACGCATCTGATCGGTCACGTCACCGTGGGCGAAGAGTGCCAGCTCGGCCCCAACAGCCGCCTCACCGACACCACCGTCGGCAGCGGCTGCATCATCGATGAGACCATCGCCATCGAGGCCGTCATCGAGAACGGCGTCGACTGTGGCCCGCGCGCCTACCTGCGCCCGGGCACCCATATGCTCGACGGCTCCAAGGCCGGCACGCACGTGGAGATCAAGAAGTCCACGATCGGCGAGGGCTCCAAGGTGCCCCACCTGTCCTACATCGGCGATACCACTATGGGCTCCGGCGTCAACGTAGGCGCGGGCTCCATCACCTGCAACTACGACGGCGTCCACAAGCACAAGACCGTCATCGGCAAGGATGCCTTCATCGGTTCCGACACCATGATGGTCGCGCCCGCCCAGATTGGCGACGGTGCACTCGTGGCCGCCGGCTCCGTCATCACCGAGCCGGTTCCGGCCGACGCACTCGGTCTGGGCCGCGCCCGTCAGGTAAATATTGAGGGCTGGGCCGCCGATTATCGCCGCCGTCTGCACGAGGACGACGAGGCATAACGTTTTACCAAGCACAAAAGGAGCTGTTCCATGGGGACGGCTCCTTTTTCTATCGTGACCTGCG
>CALGKS010000340.1 GCA_937930475.1 uncultured Collinsella sp.
GCACCAGGAAGGGCCCGGCAAAGGGATGGGCCGAGAGCACGGCGTGAGCCACACGCCATACGCGGCCAAAGTGCGCTTCGGAAAACGGAATGCGCCGAGAGCTCAGCCAATCTAGACACTCAAAAGCCAGGTAGAAGGCAACGATCGCCAAGAGCATCCAGCCCGCGCCGCCAATCCAGGCACAGATGATGCGGGCCTTGTCGCCAAGAACAATCTCGGCCGAGTCGGTGAGGTCGTAGCTGCGGCCGAACACCATGCAGATGGCGAAAAACAGCGACGGCAGAATGATCGACGGGCGCCAGGTGTCGCCACGGCCAAAGAATACGTAGCGAAACGGCAGCGTGAGCAGGCAGGCAAGCGCAAGCAGCATGACCGCGTCGGTATGGCCGGCAAACGAGAGGAGCACCTCGTAGCACACGTACAGCATGCCCGAGGCTTTGGGGTCAATCGCCAAGACTGCGTTGCTCGACACCGGGGCGGGATCGATGGAAAACGCCGTGGTCGCCAACAGCGCGAGCAGAAATGCGATGAGCGTCTGCTTGGCGGGGTAGCGCTTAAACCAGACGATGCGGGCCGCGTCGCGCGCAGCCGTTGTGGAGAGGTCGGAATCCTTCACAGTCCGAAAGCCTTTCTAGAAACCTATCAAACTCGGCAAAACCACCACAAAGGCGCCTGTCCCCTTTGTGGTGGTTAGGCGTCGAGGTAGATGCGCTGGGGGCGATTGCGGTGTCGGGCGAAGATGATGAGCACCAGGCCGGCAATCACGAGCGGCAAACTCAGCAGCTGGCCCATGGTGATAACGCCTCCCAGCAGATAGCCCAGCTGGGCATCGGGCACGCGCACGAACTCGACGAGAAAGCGGACGATGCCGTACCCCATCACAAAGACGCCCATAAACGTACCCTGGGGCAGCAGCGGTTTTTTGCGACTGAGCACCTGCAGGATGCAGAAGAGCACAATGCCCTCTAGAAACGCCTCGTAGAGCTGGGAGGGATGGCGCGGCATATCGCCCGCGGTGCCGCCAAAGACCACACCCCAGGGCAGATCGGTCGGCTTACCCCACAGCTCACCGTTTACGAAGTTGGCGCAGCGTCCCAGACACAGCGCCAGCGGAGCGCCGATAACAGCAAGGTCGGCGATGGTCCAGGCGTCGAGCTTATACATGCGGCACACGATGATGCCGCCCAAGATGCCGCCGACCAGGCCACCGTGGAAGCTCATGCCGCCCTCGTTGGTGGCAAAGATCTCGAGCGGATGCGTCCAGTAGTAGCCATCGCCGTAAAAGATGACGTAGAACAGGCGGGCGCCAATGATGAGGCCAAAGACCACGCCGACCACGACGCTCGTCAGGTCATCAATCGTAATGTCGAAGCCCCAGCGGCGCTGCGTGCGATACATAACGACTGCCGTAAGCAGGGCGCCGACCACATAGGCCAGGCCGTACCAGTAGATGGTGATGGGGCCCGCCGAGATCGCGACGGGATCAAGCATATGGTAGAGGTCGTTGAGCATATCGATCCCCTGCTCCCTACATACAAATGCGGCCGCGGGCCTTACGCTCGCAGCCGCATATTTGGACGTAACGTCTATGCGGAGCGTACCGTCCGCAGCTTTCGCATCTTAGAACGGCGCGTACTCGTCGTACAGGTCCTCGGCCTCGCCGGAAGCATTGACCTGCTCAACGCGGGTAACGCCGGGCACATGCTCCTTCAGGATGCGCTCGATACCCATGGAAAGGGTTAGCGAGCTCATGGGGCAGCCGGCGCAGGCGCCCTGCAGCTCCAGCTTGACAACACCCTCGTCGTCGACGCCCACATACTCCATATCGCCGCCATCGGCCTGCAGGTTGGGGCGAATCTCTTCAAGAACCTTCTTAAGCAGCTCTTCGTTAACAGCCACAGGGGCTCCTTTCTCACAATAACGCGGGCACGCCCGCGGACAGGGGCTATGTTACTACAGCCATGTACCCGCTTAGGCGCCAGCCATGCGTGCGGACACGACTTTCACGAGCAGTCAATTTGGGACGGGTCTCTTTTGGCTGTTTTGCCGCCAGCTGGCGTTGGCACGCGCTACTGCTGAGTCTGCTCCCCGGTACCAATCTGGACATCGACGATGACCTGGCGGTAGCTGATGCCGCAGGAGTCGAGAATGCGGCGGCTGATACGGCCGTCATCGGTGTCGGCATACTTATTGTCCAGGTAGACGACCTCGCCCACGCCCACCTGCGCCAGGATCTTGGCGCAGTCGTGGCACGGGAACAGCGTGACGTAGACCGTGGAACCCTCGAGGTCCTTGAGCGAGCCACGGTAGTTGAGCACGGCGTTGGCCTCGGCATGGACCACGTAGTTGTGCTTGTCCTGCAGCGGGTCATCGCTCGTACCCCACGGGAAAAAGTCGTCGTTGAGCGCCGAGGGCGTGCCGTTGTAACCCACCGAAAGGATGCGGTGGTTGGTGCTGGCGATGCATGCTCCCACCTGCGTGTTGGGGTCCTTGCTACGGCGCTGCGCGGCGATGGCCACGCTCATAAAGAACTCGTCCCAGCTAATAACGTCGCGGCGCTTGCCCGACGCGGTTTGATGAAGATCGTCCGACATGGCAGACACCTCCGAAATCGCAATAGTTTGGCCCATTGTAGCAGGTGAAAGGTAGGGGCGCTTATCCCACCAGCCCCTCGCCCTACGCGCGGCGGGGCTTTTGGTTGATGCGGTAGAGCTCGGCGAGACCCCGCAACGTCAGCGCGTCGTCTACCGTCAGGCTATGGCCGACCAGCGCCGCAAGTGCCTCGGCATCGTCGCCGGTAATGACGATGGGCACATCGCCCTCCCCCGCGGCCTTGGTCGCGCGCATCTCGGCAAGCACCATGTCGAGCATGCCGTCGATGCGGGCTACCTCGCCCAAAACCACACCCGAGCGCATGGCCTCACGCGTGTTGCGTCCGATGACGTGCGTTGGCGCCGAGGGCTCAACCTGGGGTAGGCGCGCTGCCGCCGCCGAGAGCGAACGGGCGCCGAGTGCCAGCCCCGGCGCGATAACGCCGCCGACAAAGGTACCGTGCGCGTCGATGACCTCGATATTGGTCGTCGTGCCCAGGTCAATCACGATGCACGGCGAGCCGTAGACGGCGCGGGCCGCCACGGCATCGGCGATGCGGTCGGGGCCGATCTCGGCCGGATCGTCGTAGTGCACGGGTATGCCGGTCTTAAGTCCCGGCCCCACGGTGAGCACGCGCCCCGTGCAGGTGCGGAAAAGTGCCGCCTTCCACGGGCGCTCGAGCGCCGGGACCACGCAGCTCAGCACAGCAGCCGCGGGCACAAGCGCACCCGGCATGCCCGCATCGGCCGCCAGTGCGGCCATGACCTGCACGAGACGCATGCGCGCCTCGTCGGCCGTAATACGGGCCGGCGTCGTGATCTCGCACGTCGCGAGCGGGCGCTCCTGCGCCGCGGCCGAATCCTCGGCAAACAGGCCAAAGCGAATGAACGTGTTGCCCACGTCGACCGTCAATATATATGCGCACCCATTAAGCATCGTCGGCGCTCCTTTCGTCTGCCCAGCAGTATATCGCCTACCTAAACCAGTCATCCCAAAATGACTAACTTGCGGCTATACTGGTGCGCGGTCGCGCGCGAGCTCACGCGGCGGCCCTTGGTAACCCGACTTCCCGCGCCGTATCCGTAACGGCGCTCCCGGGGGAAGCGGATATACGCAAAGGAGTTTTATATGAGCAATCCCTCGAACCGCACCTCGATGCGCGGTCAACTTACGCTGCGCGGCGTCGTCATCGGCGTCCTTGGCTGCGTGATCATCACGGCAAGCTCGGCCTACACCGCCCTCAAGATGGGCGCACTCCCCTGGCCGATCGTCTTCGCTGCCGTCATCTCGCTGTTCTTCCTTAAGCTCATGGGCAACGCCAGCCTCAACGAGGCAAACGTCACCCACACCATCATGTCAGCAGGCGCCATGGTCGCCGGCGGTCTGGCGTTTACCATCCCGGGCGCCTGGATGCTGGGCTATGCCGACCAGATCAGCTGGCTCGACATGTTCATCGTGGCACTCGCCGGCACCATCCTGGGTCTGCTGGCCACGGCACTCATCCACCGTCACTTTATCGTGGACGCCGCGCTGGAGTTCCCCACCGGCAACGCCGCAGCTCAGACCCTGCGCGCCACCGAGGCCGGCGGCAAGACTGGCAAGCAGCTCTTTGGCTCCATGGCCATCGCCGGCATCTACAGCGTGCTTCGAGACGCCCTGGGCGTGGTGCCCAGCATGCTGTGCACGCTCAATATCCCCGGCGTTACCTTTGCCATCTACAACTCGCCCATGTTGCTCTCCGTCGGCTTCCTCGTGGGCTTCGCCCCGGTCGCATTCTGGTTTGCCGGCGCGCTACTGGGCAATTTTGGCATCATTGTCGGCGGCACCGCTACCGGTCTGTTTGACGTTATGACCGCACAAGGCATTGTTAAGTCCCTGGGTATGGGCCTTATGATGGGCTTTGGCGTCGCCGTCGTCCTCAAGGACATCCTGCCGCAGGTCGCCGGTATCGTCCGCGGCCTTGCCGCCGACAGCTCCACCGACACCGACGAGCAGTCGCTCATCTCGGGCTCCCTTAAGCTCGACGCCGGTATCATCGGCCTGGGCGCTGCCGCCATCGCCGTGATCATCGCCATCGTGCTCGACCTTGGCCCCGTTCCTGCCGTCATCGTCACGCTGTTCACCTTTGTCACCACCATCATGAGCGCGCAGAGCTGCGGTCAGACGGGCATCGACCCCATGGAGATCTTCGGCCTCATCGTCATGCTCATCGTTGCCGCCTTCGCGCAGCTCGCTCAGGTCAAGCTGTTCTTTATCGCCGGCATCGTGGCCGTAGCGTGCGGCCTTGCGGGCGACGTCATGAACGACTTCAAGGCCGGCGCCGTGCTGGGCACCAACCCGCGCGCACAGTGGGTCGGCCAGGCCATCGGCGGCATCGTGGGCGCCCTGGTCGCTGCCGCCGTCATGGTCGCGCTCGTCACCGCCTATGGTCCGGACGCCTTTGGTCCCGACAAGAGTTTCGTTGCCGCACAGGCAAGCGTCGTCGCCACCATGGTCTCGGGCATCCCGAGTGTGCCGTGGTTCGCAGGCGGCTTTATCGCCGGTATCGTCATGTACTGGCTCGGCATTCCAGCCATGATGATCGGCCTGGGCGTGTACCTGCCGTTCTATATGTCGCTCACGGCCTTCTTGGGCTCCTGTGTCAAGCTCGCTTACGACAAGTGGTCCGCCCACCGCGACGCCACCGCTGGTCTTTCGGACGAGGAGAAGGCTGCCAAGGACGCCGCCTTCCAGGAACAGGGCCTGGTCGTCGCCAGCGGCCTGCTCGGCGGCGAGTCCATCGTCGGCGTTATTCTGGCGTTTGTCTCTGTTGGTCTGAGCCTGCTGGGGTAGGCCGAACAACAACGCACCAGCGCAGAGCGCGGAGTCGGAATCAAACCGGCCCCGCGCTTTTTTGTCTATTTGACTCTTATGATCCTCACGGCGTTTTAGCCATGTCGATTGGCCTGACTTCCAGGTCAACAAACCTTGTCTGACACCTCGCCTAACGCGGTGTAGAGTAAAGACGACAGACGCAAGAAGCGGCTCAGAAGCTAAACGAGGTAAGCATGGAACTCGACAAACAACAGATCAAGCGGCTGCGCGAGCGTCATCATCGTCGTCACGGTATACGCCCTGCACACAGCGAGGCCATGGAGAATGCCACCCGTTTCCTTAAGCAGGCGTTCAACATTCGCGAGGGACGCGCGCCCTATCACGTGATTCGTAAACGCTTTGTAAACGGGGCGCGCCTGACTGGCTCGCACTTATGCATCCTGATCATTGCCATGCTGATCGCGAGCATCGGCCTCGATATCGACTCGGATATCGCCATTGTAGGTGCCATGCTCATCTGCCCGCTCATGGGCTCGGTCCTTGCCATGGCATATGGCATCGCCACGCTCGACCGCGAGATTACCGTCGAGGCCATTGCCGGTCTCGCGTTGCAGATGGCCTTCTGCCTGATCACGTCCACGCTGTACTTTAAGCTCTCACCGCTCGGCACCACCACGGCCGCTATCATCGACAACTCGACACCCACCGTCTGGGATCTTGCCGTCGCGCTCGCGGGTGGCTTTGCCGGAGGCCTGGGCAACTCGCGCGACCAGGAGCCCGCGACGCTTATCGCGGGCGTGGCCGTGGCAACCGCGCTCATGCCGCCCCTGTGCGCGGCGGGTTACGGCATCGCCATCGCGAGCGGGTCGCTGTTTCTCTCGGCGCTCTACGAATTTGGCATCAACGTTGTCTTTATCGCGCTGGCGGCCGAAGCCGTATTGCTTCTTCTACGTGTACCGCTCAAGCGTGACCTCAACGGCGACGGCATTGTGACCGCCGAGGAAAACGCCGAGGTCGATGAGCTGTCACACAAGGTGCGCCGCCGCATCATCGTGGGCACGGTGATCTTTGCCATCCCCTGCATCGTTATGACCGCGGGGTCTATTGGCTCGGCGCAGGCCGGCGTGCAGGACGGCTATGGCGTCACCGAAACTACGCGCGAGCTTGCCGCGGTACTGCCGGGCTTTAAGGATTACACCGTCGCCGTCGAGACCTCGGCCACCGAAGGCGGGGAGGAGGGCCTCGTCGAGCGCGAGGTTGTCGCCCATGTGACGACAAGCGAGACACTTGGGGCGCACGACCGTCGTGTTGCCCGCAAGCTCATCGACCTCAATGTGCCCGAACTCGATCGCGTGGAGTTCGATGTGAAGTGATGCCGGCGCGGGATGAGCGCTCGCACGGACGCAAGTTATGACGAGGCGCAGACGCGATACGGACGCGAGCAAATAGCGTGGTGCAGTTCACACCCGCGCCCCGCTCGCCGTTTTATTGCCGTGAATCAACTGTCCGCATCGACATCGCCAGACTCCACCATAAACGCCGGATCGGTGCTCACCAGATAAAAACGGGTCACCTTGGTATCTCTAAATAGGTAGAGCAGGCCCTGATCGCGTCGGCGCGAAATATGCGCCACGTGGACCGTACCGAATATTTCGCCGTTTTCATTCTTTAATATCAGAATGTTGGGGTCATCCGTACGCTTAAACTGCCCGTCTGTGCAGATTCCGTCTTGGTCAACCAGCTGCCATCGACAGTTGTCCTCCTCAAGAAAAGCCAGGGTTTCCCGACTCGTTTTGTCATCCCG
>CALGKS010000341.1 GCA_937930475.1 uncultured Collinsella sp.
TCAAGATCTTCGTCATCCCCACGGACGAGGAGTTCATGATCGCTTCCGACGTCGAGCGCATCGTCAACGGCAAGTAATTGCAAGAGGGGAGGGGCTGGATGGCGCGTGCCGTTCAGCCCCTCTTTTGCACTCGCCGGGCGATATGCCTGATAGTCATTTATCAAGCTGTGATAACTTCTTGTTAAAGTGCGGCCGCCTTAAGGGGTGTGCGCCGACCGTAATGCACTGTAAGGGAGTCTCATGAACGTACTTGTTGTCAATGCCGGCAGCTCGAGCCTTAAATATCAGCTTTTGGACACCGATACCCGCGAGGTTTTCGCTAAGGGTAACTGCGAGCGCATCGGCTCGGAGATGGGTATCTTTGGCCACTCCGAGAACGGTGGTGCCAAGCAGACCGAGGAGATTCCTTTCCCCGACCACCGCTCGGCTATTGCGCGCGTGCTCGAGGAGCTCGAGAAGACCGACTTTACGATTGACGGCATCGGCCACCGCATTGTTCAGGGCGGCTGGTACTTCGATGACTCCGCGGTCGTCGACGATGAGGTCATGGCCAAGATCCTTGAGGTGGCGCCGCTCGCCCCGCTACACAACTACGGTGAGGCCGCAGCGATTGAGTATTGCCGCGAGAAGTATCCGGAGCTCCCCAACGTGGCCGTCTTCGATACGTCGTTCCATATGACCATGCCCGAGGTCGCCTACACCTACGCCCTGCCCAAGGACGTGTGCGACAAGTACCACGTGCGCAAGTACGGCGCCCACGGCACGAGCCACCGTTACGAGTGGATGATGGCCAAGGAGATTCTGGGTACGCGCTGCCACCGTCTGCTGTCGTGCCACCTGGGCAACGGCGCTTCGCTTGCTGCCATCGAGGACGGCGTCTGCCGCGATACCACGATGGGTCTCACCCCGCTCGACGGTCTGATGATGGGCACCCGTTGTGGTTCCATCGACCCTGCCACCGTGTGCTACCTGCAGCGCGAGGGCGGCTACAGCTACCAGGAAGTCGACGACATGATGAACAAGCAGTCCGGTCTGCTTGCCATCTCGGGCATCTCCAACGACGCCCGCGACATCCGAACGCGCGCCTCCGAGGGCGACGAGCGCTGCCTGCTCGCCTTCGATATGTTCGCCTACAAGGCCATGCAGCAGGCCGGTTCCATGATCGCCTCCATGGCGGGCGTGGATACCATCACCTTTACCGCCGGCATCGGCGAGAACGACTGGTCGATCCGCAAGGCCTTCTGCGACTGCTTTGAGTGGCTGGGCGTGCGTATCGACAACAACAAGAACCGCGAGGCCGTGGGCAACGGCCCGCAGGTCATCAGCGCCGCCGGCTCTTCCGTCACGGTCATGGTCATCCCCACCGACGAGGAATACATGATCGCCCACGACGTCGAGCGTCTGACCAAGAACAACTAACGCGCGCATTTGCAAGTAAACGAAAGGCCTCCAGAGCAACAGCTCCGGAGGCCTTTCTGCTAGCAGGCGGACGGCGGAAACCGCATCCCACAATCAAGTAAAATTCCGTCCCGCAGTTTCCCAAACAGGCTCCAAGCGGAAACTACATCCCAGAATTCGCCCTCAAACTGGGACGCGCTTTCCGGTTGAGCAAACGCCAGGTTGCATTCACTTTTGGGATCCAAAGAAATCAATCCCAGAAACGCTTGCGCTCCCAGCAAAGGCATCCAACCATTCAGATCCTCAGCCCCAGCTCGTAGCCAAGCCGCCGTCCACTCCAGATG
>CALGKS010000342.1 GCA_937930475.1 uncultured Collinsella sp.
GGCTGGCGCCGTTGACGCACAGATGGCCCTGCTCGGAAGAAGCCGCGACAACCTGTCCGCCGGGGCACATGCAAAACGAGAAGACACTACGATCGTTGGGGAGATGGGCGACAAGCTTGTAGGGGGCTGCCCCGAGTGCCGGGTGCCCTGCCGAAGGGCCATATTGGGCACGGTCGATGTCGTGCTGCGGATGCTCGATGCGTACGCCCATGGCAAAGGTCTTTTGCGCGAGGGCCACGTCATGTTCCTTGAGGAGCTCAAAAACATCGCGAGCAGAATGGCCGCAGGCAAGAATGAGGTGCTTTGTGGCGATTGTCTCGCTTGTGGTTTCTTGGGGCGGTTGGACATCGATGCCGGTGATGGCGCCGGATGCATCGGTTCGAATATCGACGAGCCTCGTTCGATAACGGACAGTTCCGCCGAGCTGCTCGATGCGCTGGGAGATGTTGGTGACGACGGTGGGGAGGATATCGGAGCCAATGTGTGGCTTGGCGTCCCATAGGATGTCGCGCGGTGCGCCCGCCTTGACGAAGGTCTCGAGAATCAAGCGGTGGGCGGGATTTTTGGTTCCCGTATTGAGCTTGCCGTCCGAGAACGTTCCCGCGCCGCCCAGGCCAAACTGGATATTGCTTTCGGGGTCGAGGATGCGCTCCTTAAGAAAAAGGTCGATCGCCTGCGAGCGGTGAAGTGCCGGGTCGCCGCGCTCGATGAGCAAAGGCTTGAGGCCTGCTTCGGCGAGCGTAAGTACAGCAAAGAGACCGGCACACCCGGCTCCAACGACGATAGGACGCTCGCTGGGAACATTGGCGACAGGGGAGGGGAATGAAGGCGTCTCGCCGTTTACCATGCGGATGTGCGAGCGGTCATGCTCGGCAACGCTATCGACCGCCTCCTGTTCGAGGTGGGGGCCTGTCAGCTCAACTCGAAAGCTCAAAATAAAATGGACGTCACGCTTTTTGCGGGCATCGATAGACTTGCGATGGAGCTCAATAGATTCAATCTGGGAATCCTTGCATCTCAGGACTCGTTTGGCAGCGCGCCTGCCAACGGCAAGGCAGGCGGTTTCGTTGCTGGCCTCATCGAGTGACGCGTGGACTTGGGTGATTTCGATCAT
>CALGKS010000343.1 GCA_937930475.1 uncultured Collinsella sp.
GTTCATCACGGCGTTCTTCCGCGCTCCCGAGGTCACCGAGGCAGTCCGCGACCTGCTCAAGGCCCGCGACGGCCTGATGCTGGGCATCTGCAACGGCTTCCAGGCTCTGGTCAAGCTCGGCCTGGTGCCCTACGGTGACATCGTCGACGCCACGCCCGATGCGCCCACGCTGACGTTCAACACCATCGGTCGCCACCAGAGCCGCCTGGTGCGCACCCGTATCTCGTCCAATCTGTCCCCGTGGCTGTCGCAGTGCAGCCTGGACGACCCCTACACCGTCGCCATCAGCCACGGCGAGGGCCGCTTTGTCGCCAACGACGAGGTGCTCGCCCAGCTGATCGCCAACGGCCAGGTCGCCACGCAGTACGTGGGCGAGGACGGTAAGCCCAGCATGGACCTTTCCGTCAACCCCAACGGCTCCGCACTCGCAATCGAGGGCATCACGAGCCCCGACGGCCGCGTCCTGGGCAAGATGGGTCATGCCGAGCGTCGCGGCGACAACCTGTACCGCAACGTGCCCGAGCATGTCCCCGGCGACAAGTTCATGCCGATCTTTGAGAGCGGCGTAGCCTACTTCGCTTAATACGTTCCCATCGGGTACAATCCCCTCGGGTAACAACACCCGCCACCGACGCATCCGGTGGCGGGTTCTTTTTTGCTTCGCGCATGTAGAAAGGACATCATGAAAAGCCGCAAGCCGTATCTCGCCACCCTGCCCGGACTCATCCTGGGCTGCCTCGTTTGCTGCGCGCTCTGGGGTTCCGCCTTCCCCTGCATCAAGATCGGCTACGGCCTCTTTGGCATTCCCGCGCACGATAGCGCCTCGCAGCTGCTCTTTGCGGGCTTGCGCTTCACCCTTGCCGGTATGCTGGTCATTGTTGGCATGAGCGTGGCCCAGCGCCGACCGCTCGTTCCGCAAGCGCACGATATCAAGCCCATCTGCATCTTGTCGCTCTTCCAGACCATCGGCCAGTACTTCTTTTTCTACCTTGGTCTCTCGCGCGCCAGCGCCATGTCGAGCTCCATCATCGAGGCCAGCGCCAACTTCCTAGCCATCCTCTTTGCCGCCTTGGCGTTTCGCACCGAAAAGCTCAACGCGACCAAGGTGCTCGGCTGCGTACTGGGCTTTGCCGGTGTCGCGCTCGTCAACCTTTCGGGCGCGGACGGCACCTTTGGCTTTACGCTCGACGGCGAGGGCTTTATCCTGGCCTCCACCGTCGCGGGCGCCCTTTCGACCTGCTTGATTGGTATCTTCTCGCGCAAGCACGACGGCGTCTTGCTTGCCGGGTGGCAGTTCTTGGTCGGCGGCCTGGTCCTCACCGCCATCGGCTTTTTGATGGGTGGCGCGCTCTCCCCCACGGCGATTGCCCCCGCCATCGCGCTCATCATCTACATGGCGCTTATCTCCGCGGTCGCCTACTCGCTGTGGTCGCGCCTGCTTGCCGTCAATCCCGTCAGCCGCGTCTCGGTCTTTGGGTTTATGAACCCGGTATTCGGCGTGCTGCTGAGCGCACTGCTACTTGGCGAGGGTGCTGGCACGAGCCCCGTCACCGTAATCGTGGCCCTGCTGTTGGTCTGCGGCGGCATCATTATCGTCAACAGGCCCAAAAAAGCTTAACGAACTGCCCTTATTTAGCAGAGGGGATTCATGTACTTTAGCTTAATGGAGTGCATCGGTGAGCTGAGGGCCGCCACGCACGCAAGCGTGCACCCCTTTTCCTAGCGTATCTGGACGCCGGCTTTCTTTTTCTCGGCCTTGACGCGGTAGAGCTCCGCATCGGCAGCGCGAAGTAAGTCTTGCCAGGTATCAACACTATCGCCGACCCGCGCGTAACCGATGGACATCCGCAATGCATACGGCACCTCGGCACGAGAGAGCTCGTCGTTAATCGCCGAACACAGGTCTATGATGTCCTGTTCCGCCGCAGCCTTCTGGAGCACCACGAACTCATCGCCACCATAGCGTGCGATAAAACCACCAGACGCCGAGCAGACCTCTTTGAGCGTAGCAGATATGACCTGGAGGGCATGATCGCCCTCAACATGTCCATACCGGTCGTTAATTTGCTTAAAGCCGTCGGCATCCATCATAAGCAGATACACATCATCGGCCTGGTCAGCACCCGAGAACAGCGACAGCATATAGGTCTCAAAACGGTTGCGATTGTTAAGGCCAGTCAACGGGTCGGTCGAGATCAGCTGCTCCTG
>CALGKS010000344.1 GCA_937930475.1 uncultured Collinsella sp.
CCTTCCGCACCGAGCCAGTCCGTTGACGGCGGTACCGTTGTTTCGCGCGCCTACAGCAAGCTCGGATACGCTTATTCCTGGGGCGGCATTGGACCGAACAGCTTTGACTGCTCCGGTTTTGTAAGCTATTGCCTCACGGGCCGCTACTGCCGCCTGGGCACCACCGGCACCTTCATGGGTTGGACCCGCGTGTCCGATCCGCAACCCGGCGATGTTGTGGTTAACTCCTACCATACAGGCATCTATATCGGTAATGGTCAGATGATCCATGCTTCCGACTACAAAACGGGCGTCATCATCAGCTCCGTCGCTGCTGGCATGAACAACAATTACATTTTCGTGCGCTACTAATTTATTACTGCAGCGAACGAACGTGGGCCTCGCGATCTTGAGTCACGAGGCCCATTCTTTTTTCCCTTACCGTTTGGCATATGATCAGTACGGCTATCTAGTATTCAAAACTAGATAGCCGTACTGATCAATCAAAAAGATGGCTATAATTGTTGGGGAACAATTAGAAAGGACCCTCAATGAGCTGGGCACTTATCTCCGATTCGAGCTGCAATCTTCGCGATTGGCAACCAACCGCACCTCATACCACCTTTGCATTTGCACCCCTTAAGATCCGAGTGGGGGAGCGTGAATTCGTTGACGACCTCTCGCTCGATGTTCACGAGCTCAATTGCGCCGTGCAGGCGGAGTCGAGCGCTTCTTCGAGCGCCTGTCCAAGCGTAGGGGAGTGGACTGAACTCTTTAAGCTTGCCGACAAGACGATCTGCATGCCCATCTCGGAGGGCGTATCGGGAAGCTACAATGCCGCGGCCACCGCACGTGACATGGTGCTTGCCGAGGAGCCCAACCGTAAGATTCACCTGGTTAATTCGCGGGCAGCCGGCGGCAAAATGGACCTGATCTTCTTACTGTTTGATCGTTATCTTGCAAGTAACCCGGACGTTTCCTTTGAGGACGCCTGCGCTTACTTCGATAGCTTGGAGCAGTACAGCAAGATTCTCTTTAGCCTGTGTAATTACGAGAACCTTGCAAAGGCTGGACGCATTCCTAAGGCAGCCGGCGTCATTGCCAACAAGCTCAATATCCGCATTTTAGGCACGGCGAGCGAAGCGGGCGAAATTGAACTCGTTGGGCATACGCGTGGCGAAAAGAAGATGTTCACCAAGATTATTGACACCATGGAGGCCGAAGGCTTTACTGGCGGCGAGGTCATCATCGATCACGTTGAGAACGAAGCTGGAGCCCAGGCGCTTGCCGACCGCATTGTGGAGCACTGGCCAGGCTCCAAGACTATCATCATGCCCTGTAACGGGCTAGATTCCTATTACGCCGAGATGCACGGTCTCATTATCGGCTACGGCATGGGCGTGGCTTCGGGCCGATAACGTTCAACCAAGCAAAAACACGGGCGGGACAAAGTGACAGATGGCTCTTTGTCCCGCCCGTTTTATACATTGACTAGCTATTAAACCCATTGAACTTGAGATAGCTCATCAGGTACGCCTTCGATACAAAAGACGAAACCGCACTGCGTACGAGCAGCGATTCGCGCGTAACCTGGTGTGCGGTATCGGGCACGGGAGTCTGCTCGACGGAAAACGCCGCACGAATCGATGCCTCAAGTTGATCGACTACATAATCGAAAGCC
>CALGKS010000345.1 GCA_937930475.1 uncultured Collinsella sp.
CCTTATCGTCGCCCTCCATACCCTCACGGATATTCTTGACGGTAGAGCCGAGGGACTTGCCGAGCTTCGGCAGGTTCTTGGGCCCGAAGATGATCAGGACAACGACGAGAATAATGATGAGCTCAGGAGCCCTCAGTCCAAACATGTAGACCTCCACAATACAGCGAGACAAGCTCGAATGAGTATACCGCGGGTATCGCGGTATCACAACAATAGCTAAAAAAAGGGACCGCAAGAAGCGGTCCCTCCTCATGCTCTGGTCGGGTTGACTGGATTTGAACCAGCGACCCCTGCGTCCCGAACGCAGTGCTCTACCAAACTGAGCCACAACCCGTTAGCTCGACTATAGTAACAAAGATTTCCGTCGTGTGCTAGAGAAATTTTTACTTCTTTGGCACTTCGACGCGAACCGTGCTGGAAATGAGCTCCGTTGCGCAGGACCACCAGCCGTTTTGCTGGGCGGCTTCCGCAAGATTAGCTGCTGTAGCGGCCGTATTGCAAATGGCAAACGAGCAGGCACCCGATCCGCACACGTCTACGGCAACGGTACCGTCCTGCGCGCGCAGCCAGTCGAGAACCATTTGAATCTGCGGCTCCATCTGTGCGGAAATGACACCCAGGTTGTTATGGATGAGCGCATATGCTGTCTCGGCATCACCAGCATGCAAGGCAGAAGCTATCGCGTCGGGCTTGTCTGCAGGCACCGGAGCCTCGTCAAAACGTCGATAGGCTTCAATTGTCGAAACGCTTGTCTCGCGCGGCTTGACCAACACGACGGGCGTTGCGGGCAGCGCGGGATACTCAGTTGCCAGCACGTCTCCCCCACCTACGTAGAACGCAGGGCTCGCGTGCAAAAAGAACGGGACGTCAGCACCAATACCCCGCGCAATGTCGTCAAGCGCGGGGTCGGTGCGATCAATTCCCCAGAGCTCCGCCAAGGCGACAATGACCGCGGCCGCATCCGTCGAGGGGCCGCCCAAGCCGGCGCACAATGGAATGCGCTTCTCAATCGTCACGCAGATGTTTGCCTCGCGACCATAATGCTCGGCCATAGCAACCGCAGCCCGATACGCCGTATTCTTTTGCATGGGAAAATCTGATGCCGGAACCGTCTGGACGGTCAGCGCCTGCGCCGGCGCGACCGTCACGGTATCGGAAAGACCGACGGCTGCCATCAGGGAATCGACCCTGTGGTAGCCGCGGTCATCGCGCTCGGTATGAACCCCCAGGTAGAGGTTAATCTTTGCCGGCGCGGAAAGAGTCAGGGACCGATCGGTCACCGCTAGTGCTCCTCGAGCTGATTGCCGAGCGGGGTAAAGATATGCTCGCCGCTCTCGGGGTCAAACAGTTCGACCTGACCGGTGAGGACATCGATATACTGGTAGGACTGACGCGACTTGCGGCCGCGACGCTCGTCAACCTCGACGATAAAGACGGCGGGGTGGACGCTCTTGATGGTGCCCATGCGCTCGACGACGCGGGTGCGGCCCATGTTGGCCTTAACCTTGACGCGATCGCCCACCATATCGGTCAGCTTCTCGTGGATGTCGTCGACGTGATTGACTTCCATCTCTTCCATGAACAGGGCCTCCAGAAGGTGCAATTCAAAAAGGGGATAATACCCCTAAGATAGACAAAACTCTAATACTATAGCACCCTG
>CALGKS010000346.1 GCA_937930475.1 uncultured Collinsella sp.
GGCTGAGACGATCGGCGCCGTCGGCAGCTGGCGGCGAGCCGCCTCTCCCTGGCGCACGAGCATCAGCAGCAGTGAGCAGGCCTCGGGCTTGCCGGCAGCCATCGGAATGTCGTCGAAGGGACGGTTGCGGTCGACGTGCGACTCGAGCGTACCATCGACCTCGCCCGGCTCAAGCCCGCCGAGCAGCTGCGCCGCGCGGTCGAGCATGTCGACCGGACCGTCAAGCGTCGAGAGCGCTTGCGCCAGCACACGCTCCATGCAATCCTCCACCGCGTTGAGCGTCACGAGCTCCTGCGGCACCACGGCAGACGTACGGTTGCGTACGCGCGCCACAAACTCGAGCGTCGACAGGTACACGTCGCCAAAGGGCGCATAATCGCCCTGGTAGCCACCGCAAAGTGCGGGCGCCGCCAGCGCGTACTCAGTTTTGGACAGCGGGCTCAACACCATCGCACCCAGCTCGAGCGCCGTATCCTCCAGCATGAGGCCCAGCGTGCGAGAGCGCAGACGCTCGGCGTCGCCCGCCGACACATCGCGGTCGAGCACACGCGCGGCATCCGGCGCATCGCGCTCAACCGTGCGAATATGCAGGCGCTCGGCAATGGCACGAACGGCGGCACAACGGGCGGCCTCGGCCTCTTCCTGCGCCGGCGTAAAGATGCGGTTGCGTCCCAGCACCAGGCCGACCACATTGCGCGGACCCAGGGCGTCGACGGCAAGCGCCGCAAGCAGGGACGACGGCAAGTCGCCCTCGAGCGCCACCACGGCGCGCGACGTACCGCGGGCGCGGACATTATCGCGAACGGCGAGCACCAGCGCCTGCCACAGCCATTCCTCGGAGCGAAACTCGGGCAGCTCGTGGTCCTCCAAGGCATCGAGCATCACACCGCGCTGGATCTCCTGAACCAGCAGGCTCTCCTCAAAACACGGCGCTTGGGCCACCACGCGGCCGCAGTCGTCGAGCACAAACGAGCCGCCGGTATACACCGACTCATCGTACGCACCGACCGGCGCCATGCAGGCAAACCACACGCTGCGCTTAGATGCGATCTTGCGGTAGGCTCCGCTGCGCACGGCGGCGATCGCAGCGCTCTCGCGGTCGGTCATATCAAACGCGTTGAACTGGAAATAGGCGATGAGGTCGACGCCGGTCGGCAGCATCTCGAGCTCGCGGTCCAAGTCGAAGATCACGGCGATACGCACGCCGTCCACGTCAAACACCGGCGGCGCCCAACGGGCATCGCCGGTCCCACCGCGCTGCAGGGCAATGCTCGAACGGGCCGGCACCACATGGCCGTCCTTGAGCATCATGTAGTCGAGCAGGGGCTGGCCCTCAAACGAAACCGCTGCGGGCACGATGCAGATCATGTCGAGCTCCTGGATGCGTTCGGCAACGCCGGTCAGGCCGGCAAGCATATCGTGCTCAAAGTCGGCAGCACCCACCAGGCCGCCGGGCAGGGCCCCCATAAAGAGCGGAGCCGGCACGCACAGCACGCGCGCACCGCGCTCATTGGCCAGGCGCGCCTGGTCCTCGATGCGGCCGCAGATACCCTCAATATCACCCAGGCGCATATCGATCTGTGCAAGTGCGAGCTTCATGGCTCAGCCCTTTCCGTCGTAAACCGTCGTTATCGTAGTAAAAGCGCCGGCCGCAAGATGCAGTCGGCGCTTGCATGTGCATATGTTAGCTATGATACCCCGAGCAGGGGCGCGCTCCTAGAACGTCGCGGACCACAGCCCGTGCAGGTTGCAATAGGCATAGACGGTACCGGTCTTGGAACCGCCGGCAAAAAACGTCGCGGGCTTCATGCCGGGCTCAAGGTAATGGACCTCCAGACGGCCCTCGGCCTCAAGGGCAATCCACTCGATGTAGTGCTCGGGCACCATAGGATGCTCGACCGAGCCCACGCGCGCGCGGATCACGTGACCGTCGCGCTCGCTCTCGACGACGGGCACGTGCTTCTCGTGCGCCGCGTCCTCGGTGTTCGCGGTCAGCTCCGTGCAGCCGGCAGGGGTTGCAACGTCGTCACCAAGGGCGGCAATGAGCTTGCCGTCGGGGTCCTTAAAGAATTTCGCCATGATGTTCTCCTTTGCTGATGTGCCAATGTTCTCGATGGTTCTTATGCCCAAAGGTAAGCGAACCATCCACGGCATCGCAAATGAACACATAACGAGTAAGGCTAGTGCCCGTCACCGCCCAGCAGTGCCAGAACGTCCTCGCGCGTGAACAGCGCCGACGAGATACCGTCGCCGCCGAGCACGCTGTTGACCAGGTCGCGTTTTGATTCCTGCATCTGCATGATGCGCTCCTCAATCGTGTCCTTGGCGATGAGCTTGTACACGGTCACGGTGTGCTGCTGGCCAATGCGGTGGGCACGATCGGTCGCCTGGTCTTGCGCCGCCACGTTCCACCACGGGTCGTAGTGGATGACCACGTCGGCAGCCGTCAGGTTGAGGCCGACGCCGCCCGCCTTGAGCGAAATCAAAAAGACCGGCACCTCGCCCGCTTGGAACTGCGCGACCATCTTGGCGCGGCTTTCCTTGGATGATGCGCCCGTGAGCTTAAGAAAGCCGATGTCCTCCTTGGCCAGGCGCTTGCCGATGATATCGAGCATGCCCGTGAACTGGCTAAACAGCAGGATGTGGTGCCCGCCGTCGAGCGCGCCGTGCACGAGCTCCATGCAAGCGTCGAGCTTGGCGCTCCCCGCCTTGTAGTCCTCGTAGTGCAGATGCGGGTCGCAGCAGATCTGGCGCAGCTTGGTGAGCTCGGCGAGCACCTTGAGCTTGTCCTTCTTAAACTCATTGGCCTCGCGATGCTGCACCTGCTGGGCGATGCGGTCCTGGTTGGCCAGGTAGAGCTTGCGCTGCTCGCCGGTGAGCTGCGCCATGACGGTGTCCTCGATCTTCTCGGGCAGGTCGGCCACCACGTCTTCCTTTACGCGGCGCAGCACAAACGGCGACACGAGCGCCTGCAGGCGAGCGGCGCTGTCGCCCTCGGCGTGCTCGACCGGGCTTTCAAAGCGCTTGGCAAACGACTCACGCGTCCCCAGCAGGCCCGGCATCAAAAAGTCGAAGATGCTCCAGAGCTCGGACAGGCGGTTTTCGATAGGTGTACCCGTCAGGGCAAAGCGCACGCCAGCCGGTAGGCGTTTGGCGGCGCGGGCCACCTGGGTGAGCGGGTTTTTAATGTACTGGGCCTCGTCGAGCACCACGCGAGCAAAGTCCC
>CALGKS010000347.1 GCA_937930475.1 uncultured Collinsella sp.
ACAGGAACTGGTCAAAGCCAAAGTCCTTGTACACGTTCTCGCGGTTCCAGTTGGTTGCGTGGTTGGGGTGCATGGCCGTGGTGGAATATCCGAGCGACTTGAACTGCTCTGCCAGGTTCCCGGTCGTTTCCATGTTGTAGATGGTGTAGGGGTACACGCCCGAGCCCAGGTTGGCCATGGAGTTGCCGGTCATAAACTCAAACTCGGTATTGGCGGTGCCGCCGCCGTAGGCGCTCACGTAGAGCTTGCCGCGGCTGAGGCAGTTGGACAGGTTCTTAAAGTACTGCGGGCCTTCGTAGCCGGCGCGCATGTTCTGGTAGATCGAAAGATCCGAGAAGGTCTCGTTCATGATGGCGATGACCGTGGGCTTCTCGCTGTCGAACTGCTCCTTTGCGGCGGCGCGCTCGTCGCTCTTGGCCGCGTCGGACTTGTCGTAGGCCTTGGCGTACTTTTTGAGCGTGGCCTTGGCATCGTCGACGGAGTAGTCGGCGGGTTTGGGCGGCTTGATGGACTGCGCTGCGCTAATGAAAGCGGGCAGGTAGCCCTCGCGCCAGTAGCTCTCGAGCGGGCGCCAGGTGTAGACGGTGATGCCGAGGGTGTTGTAGTAGTCGATGAGCGTGACGTGTGCGGTCACGCCGCCCAGGCACAGCACGGCCACGAGCAGGTTGGTGAGCAGCATGCGCTTGGCGTTGGCGGCGCCCTTCTGACGGTGCGGTGCCACCAGGCCGGCGTACTCGCATAGCAGCATGGCGATGGCGGTAAAGCCCATGGACAGCACGCAGAACAGTGAGATCGAGAAGGTGTAGCCGGTGCCGGCGACCGCGGCGGCGGTGGAGATGGCCGAAAGGTCGCCCGGCTGGATGGGCATGGATTTAAACGTGATGACGAAGAACTCGGCAATGCCCAGGACAAAGAGGGCAAAGGCCAGGACCGCGGGAGCTGCGCCGTGGCGCTGGAACAGGAAGAACAGGCCGACCATGAGCGTGGTGATGATGGCCCACTCGAGCAGGATGCACAGGGGGTAGACCCAGGTAAAGTCGTGGTTGGACGATACCTCCATGCCTAGCAGCGCAAAGACGCCGGCGAGCAACAGGCACAAGACGGCGGCGACGAGCGGTTTGCCCACAAAGGCGCCGCGCAGGCGGGCGAGCTTGCCGGTGGGGGCGGGGGCGTCGGGCTTGGCGAACGCAAAGACGCGCGGTGCGCTGCGATCGCGGGCGATGCTCGCCCAAGCGCAGCCGGTGAGGATGGCGTTGGTCAGGATGAGCATCACAAAGGCG
>CALGKS010000348.1 GCA_937930475.1 uncultured Collinsella sp.
CTGCGCAAGACGGAAAGCACATTAAGTGCTTTCCTTTGCGTGCGGAACTCGCGACGAACTAAACAGCCAGGCACGCTGTGCGCGTTCGTCATCAACCCGGGGGTTATCTGATGAAAGAAGGTGCGCCGGCTTTCGCCGGCGCTTAATGAGGGATCTAGTTGGTGCTCATTCGTTTTGCTGCAGACTCTACGTAGCTTGCCATCTCGTCGACGTTGCAGACGTCTTCGAAGCGGACGGGCTTGGACTCGAGTTCGGCGAGCTGGGTCGGGGCAACCGTGTTGGTGGCCTGCTCGAGCATGCGCATGGCCTCAAAATCATCCTCGGGAACGTCGAGTCCCAGGGCGTCGCAGCAGGCGCGCGGGAACTTGTAGGGGCTGGCGGTCGAAAGCAGCACGCGGGCCTTGGCGCCCTCGGCGGGAGCGGCCTGCTCAAAGACGTGATAGCCGCAAGCGGTGTGCGGGTCGATCACGTAGCCGTTCGCGTCCCAGCAGCTCTTGATGGCAGTGCGGACCTCGTCCTCGCTGGCCCAACCGCAGCCAAAGACGCTCTGAATCTTTGCCAGCAGGTCAGTGGGAACCTCGTAGCGACCAGTCTGTGCCAGCTGCTCCATAAGGCCGGCAACGAGTTCGCAGTCGCCATCGGACAGGAAGTAGAGCATGCGCTCGAGGTTGGAGCTGATGAGGATGTCCATCGACGGCGAGATGGTCGTGAAGAACGGGCGGTTACGGTCGTAAACGCCGGTGGTCAGGAAGTCGGCAAGCACGTTGTTCTTGTCGCTCGCCACGACGAGCTTGGCGACGGGCAGACCCATGCGCTTGGCGTAGTAGCCTGCCAGGATATCGCCAAAGTTGCCGGTGGGCACACAGAACTCAACGGCGTCGCCGGCCTCGATGGCGCCGGCGCGCAGCAGCTGCGCATAGGCGGCAAAGTAGTAGACGACCTGCGGTACCAGGCGGCCGACGTTGATGGAGTTGGCGCTCGAAAGCACCGTGCCGGCAGCCTCCAGACGCTCGGCAAGCTCCTTATCGGCAAAGATGCGCTTGACGGCGCTCTGGGCGTCGTCAAAGTTGCCGCGGATGCCGCAGACGGCGACGTTATCGCCCTCCTGCGTGGACATCTGCAGATTCTGCACGCGGCTGACTTTGCCCTCGGGATAAAAGACGGTGATGCCCGTGCCCGGCGCGTCGGCAAAACCGGCGAGTGCGGCCTTGCCGGTGTCGCCCGACGTGGCGGTGACGATCATGATGCGCTCGGCGCCGCCGTCCTTGGCGGAAGTGCGGGCCATCAGACGGGGGAGCATCTGCAGGGCGACGTCCTTGAAGGCGCTCGTGGGGCCGCCAAAGAGCTCCATCACATAGGTCTGAGGGGCATCAGCGCCCGGCGCAGCGTCGAGTTTGACGAGCGGCGTAACCTCTTCACTCGCAAACGTGCCGCGGTATGCCTCGTCGACACACGCCGAAATTTCTTCGGCCGTGTAATCATTCAGTAACATTCCCAACACATCTTGAGCGATTTCAAAGTACGATTTATCTGCAAGCGAGCTGATATTGACCTGCTGGGTGCCGAGCTCGTCCGAGACAAACAAACCCCCGTCGGGAGCGATGCCGGTGCGGATTGCCACCTTACTTGAGCACGATAAAGTGCGTCCTCGTGTACTATGATAAGTTCCCATATAACACTGCTCCTCGGATGCCTTGGTCCCAATCGGTGACCCCATGGTATCAGAGCACGCAAAACAGGTTTGCAGAGGCTTTTAGAAAGGTAACCTCAAGCCCATGATTAAGATTGCCAAGTTTGGCGGCTCGTCGGTCGCCGACGCCGAACACTTTAAGAAGATCAAGGCCATCGTCGATGCCGACCCTGCCCGCCGTTTTGTGGTGGTTTCCGCCTGCGGCCGCCGCTTTAAGGGCGACACTAAGGTAACCGACCTGCTCTACCTGGTTAACGCGCACGTTAAGTATCACGTGTCGTGCGAGGAACTACTCGAGGACATCGGCCAGCGCTATTTTGATATCGCTGACGAGCTGGAGCTCACCTATCCCATCCGCGAGGAGTTCGCGGCCTTTGCCGAGCGCGCCCGCTCGGGCGGTTACTCTACCGAGGAGCTCGTGAGCCGCGGCGAGTACTTCACCGCTCGCTTGATGGCCGAGTACCTGGGCCTGCCGTTCCTGGACGCCGCGACGGTTGTGGCGTTCCATCACGACGGTACGCTCAGCATGAATCGCACCTCCGAGCTGGTGCAGGAGTACGGCCAGCAGGGCGGCTTTGTTATGCCCGGTTTCTACGGCGCGACGCGAGAGGGCCAGATCAAGCTGCTCGACCGTGGCGGCGGCGATATCTCGGGCTCGATCCTGGCCAAGTGCCTGGGCGCCGATCTGTACGAGAACTGGACCGACGTTTCGGGTTTCTATTCTGCCGATCCGCGTATTGTTCCCGAGGCTCAGCCCATTGCGCGCGTTACCTACGAGGAGCTGCGCGAGCTTTCGTACATGGGCGCAAGCGTCCTGCACGAGGAGGCCGTGTTCCCCGTGCGCGAGGCGGGTATTCCGCTGGTCATCAAGAACACCAATGCGCCGCAGGACCCCGGCACCATCATTAGCGAGACGGCTGATGAGGGTGAGGCGGAGCCCATCATTACCGGCGTGACCGGCAAGCGCGGCTTTGTCGCCATCAACGTTGCCCGCGACCGCACCAAGCCTCGTGTTGGCTTTATGCGCCGTGCGCTCTCGGTCTTCGAGCGCTATGACGTTTCCGTCGAGCACATGCCCACCGGTGTCGACCGCTTTGGCGCCGTGGTGCAGGAGAAGGATGTGCACGATTCGCTGTACTCGCTTGTGGGCGACATTCAACAGGAGGTAGAGCCGCTCGAGATCGAGGTTGTCGAGGGCCTGGCGCTCATCGCTACCGTCGGCCGTAACCTGCGCGGCCGCGCAGGTATCTCGGGCCATCTGTTTGGTATGCTTGGCCAGGCCGGCGTGAGCGTGCGTATGATTTCGCAGAGCTGCGACGAGATCAACATCATTATCGGTGTCGAGGAGAAGGACTTCGACCTGGCGATTCGGACCATTTACCGTGCCTTCTCCGATGAGAACGGCATTGTGAAGGTCTCCGACCTGGAGGCTTCCGCGCCGGTCGATCCCGCTCTGGCTGCGCTCCACAAGTAGCTGCTATCTCGCTAGATTTTTGAGTCATGTCTCAAAATCTACGGCGGGGCGTTTCGTTTCGGTTTCGTTTCGACGGGGCGGGTTTCGTGCCCGCCCCGTTCTTGTATACACTGGCAACAATAATTGGCCTGCTCGGCGTGCGGGCAAAAGCCACAACCTTTAAAGGGGGAAGCATGAAACAGTACACGGTTGCTATTTTGGGCGCGACGGGAGCCGTGGGCACCCAGATGCTCGAGTGCCTCAACGAGCAGAAGTTTCCGGTCGGTAAGCTCAAGCTGCTGGCGAGCGCGCGCTCTGCGGGCAAGACCGTTGAGTTCCGCGGCGAGCAGATCGTAATCGAAGAGGCTTGCCCCGAGGCCTTTGAGGGCTGCGACATCGTACTCGGCGCTGCCGGCGACGATATCGCCAAGGAGCTGCTGCCCGAGGCCGTCAAGCGCGGCGCCGTCGTGGTCGACAACAGCCATGCTTTCCGTATGGATCCCGAGGTGCCGCTGGTCGTGCCCGAGATCAATGCCGACGATATCAAGTGGCATCACGGCCTTATCGCCAACCCCAACTGCGCGACCATCATCGGCCTGGTTCCCACGTGGCCGCTGCATCAGCTCGCCGGCGTGAAGCGCATGATCGTCTCGACGTATCAGGCGGCTTCGGGTGCCGGCGCTCCTGGCATGGCCGAGCTCGAGGCTCAGCTTGCCGCCCTGGGCCGTGGCGAGGAGATTCCCGAGCCGCGCGCATTTGCCGCCCAGCTGGCGAGCAACCTGATTCCGCAGATTGGCGGCGTCAAGGAGGAGGGCTTTACCTCCGAGGAGATGAAGCTGCAAAACGAGGGCCGCAAGATCATGCATCTGCCCGAGCTGCGCGTGAACTGCACCTGCGTGCGCGTGCCCGTGCTGCGTTCGCACTCCGAGAGCATTACGCTCGAGTTTGAGCGCGATATTACGGTCGAGGAGGCCCGTGCTGCGCTGGCGGCCGCTCCCGGCGTGAAGCTGGTTGACGACATGAGTGCCGAGGATGCGCACGATCGCTTCCCCATGCCGATGGACACCTCCGACCAGGACCTGATTTGGGTCGGTCGCGTGCGTCGCGACATCTCGAACCCCGAGGCCGCGCGCGGTATCACCTTCTGGTGCTGCGGCGACCAAATCCGTAAGGGCGCGGCAACCAACGCCGTCCAGATCGCTAAGCTGCTCTGCGAGTAGTGTGACCTGTCCGGCGGGGGCCGGGCTTGGTTTTCAGAAC
>CALGKS010000349.1 GCA_937930475.1 uncultured Collinsella sp.
GGCATAGGCATAGGCCGAGCAGCTGATTCGCAACCTCATATCTTCAATAGCGGAAAGCGCATCCCGGTTCGAACGTCCATTCCGGGATGCGCTTTCCGTATGCGACCCTTACCCCGCCAGATACGCTTCCAACGCCGGCAAAGTCGCCTCTGCATCGTGGCGGCCGACCTGGTAGATGCGCTCGAGCTCATCCGGTTCGCGGCACAGCGACGGCACCTTCACCGATTCGCTCGGCCGCACCACAAAGATTTCGCCGGCAGCCTCTCGACGTGCCAGGTCATCGAGCGTGGCATTGTAGACCTCATGCCGATGCTCAAGCGCTGCAACAAACTCCGGATAGCGACGGAACACGCGCCGCAGCATGGGCATCACGCTGTTGGGCTGCTTCACAAAGCCCGCCGGCTGCGTGAGTACCACGATATTGCGGTCATACCCCTGCGCAAACAGCCATGCGCTGGGAATAGAATCAGCCACGCCACCATCCAGATACTTATGCCCGTCAATAGCAACGGGACGCGTCGCCACAGGAATGGCAGACGACGCCCGGATCCACTCGATATCGCGCTCGTCGCCATACGGTAGATCGTGGTAGACGGCCTTGCCCGTCTCGATATCGGTACACACGCACGTAAATCGCATGGGGCAGGCGCGATACGCCTCCAAGTCGATGGGATCGCGCTCGATAGGCACCTCGTGATAGGCAAAATCGGCATTGAACATATCGCCGGTTCGCAGCCAGCTGGTCACGCTCGCATAGCGCTTGTCGGCGCAATAGGCCTTGTTGTAACGAATGGCACGGCCGATCTGGCGCGATTTAAAGTTGTAGCCAAACGCCGCGCCCGCCGAGACACCCACCATATGGTCGCAGGTCAAACCGCGCTCCATCCAAACGTCGAGCACGCCCGCCGTATACATACCGCGGTAGCCGCCTCCCTCGAGCGCAAGCCCCACCGTGCGCGTCGTATCCGGCTGTGCCATGTGACCATCTCCGTTCCTGCGTTTTAAAACGGGACAAGTATACCCGTCAACATATATCGACTCAGTCGCATTTTTCATGCGCACCCAGGCGTTGCCGTTTGGCGAATAATAGCCGCCCACAGCATGTGCGCCCATATATAATTGTGCACTGTTGTCTATACTACTCAGCTGTTATCAACAGCGAACATTAGCCGGCAAAGTAACTCAACAACGCAGCAAGGCGGGGGCCTGGATACACGCAAGGCGCCGAGCAACGACGCGTGTACACTACGAGCTCGCCCGACGCCATCCGCCCCGACCTCAGAAAGCCGCTTACAACATGGACACCGCCAGCAATTACACCGAAACGCTCGAAAAGACCGTCCGTGACCTTCTCGAGCGTCAGGATGATCTGATTAGGACGGCCTTTACCGACCAGCTCACCGGACTTGGCAACCGCGGCGGCTTTGCCCGTTCCCTAGAGGAAATCTGGGAGCAGGAACTGCCCGTGACCATGGCGTTTATCGACATCGATAACCTTAAGCACTGCAACGACGTCTTTGGGCATGACGAGGGCAACCGCTATATCTTGCAGGTAAGTCTCTATCTCAAGCTGTATATGAAAGTGGACGAGGCGGCGTTTCGCATAGGCGGCGACGAGTTTGCCATCCTGTCTACGATTGCGACCGAGGACGACCTCGCCGAGCGCCTGGAACACTGCCGAACGGTCCTACTCAAAAACAACGATTCCGAGATGCCTCACTCGTTTAGCTACGGAGTGTCGCACGCCGACCCCGCCCTGGGTGAAGTCTCCAATCGCATGACACTCGATGCCGACCATCGCATGTACGACTACAAGCTACGCCATGCCATGCATCTTGATCGACGCAATATCGCGCAAGTCCACACCGACGACTTCGAAATAAGCGATCGCGTTTTTGACGCCTTTTCGATGCTCAACGAAGGCCGTTATTGCTTTATCGAGAACTTGGACAAACATCGCACCCTATGGTCACAAGGCGCCCTGCGCGATCTCGGTCTTCCTTCTGAGCATGTAGACAACTGCCACGATTACTGGAAAACGCGCGTCCACCCCGATGACCTTGAGGCCTACATCAACGACATCGACCAAATCTATAATGGCTCCAAACACCGCCGCGTCATGCAGTACCGCATGCGCAATGCCGCGGGCGACTACGTCCTCTGCCGCGCTCGCGGGTTTCGCATCGACGGCGACGGAAATACCCCCTCGCTCTATGTCGGCGAACTTGTTAACCACTCACTCGCCGAGACCGTCGACGCCGCCACGGGCCTCGGAACGCAGCGTATGCTGATCAACGCTATCGATGCCTGCCGTCGCGACCGTTGCGAGACGGGGCTTATAGCGGTCCGCGTTTGTGGCACGGCAAAGTTCAACGAGCTCTACGGGGCCGAGGCTGTCGACAACATGCTCGCCGAATACGCAGGCCGCATGCTATCGATCACCCGCGGCAGAAGTCGCGTCTTCCGCTCGCGAAACGCCCAGTTCGTCGTGCTCAGCAACGATCTGGACCACGAGGCATTCGAGCAACTGACCCATCATCTTAAAGAGGCCGTTTTCGCTCCTGTTCGAATCGCGAACGACACCATTACCCCCGTCTGTCTTGTCGTCCCGGCCTTTTACGAGCGCTTAATCAATCAAGCGACCGCTGTTTTAGGCGAACTCGACCGTCGTCTTCGCACCGCCGGCGGGCTTGCACCCAACGACAGCCTCCCCATACCCGAGATTGAGCGCAAAAGCGCCGTCGCCGAACGCATCGATACGCTCACGGGCCTCTATCGACCCAGCGAGTTTATGCGGCGTGCCAACGCATTTCTTAAGACAAGGCACGGCGGCGCTTGGTGTATCGCCACCGTCGACATGGGTCATATGCGACTGTTTAACGAATGGCACGGACAGGCCGAGGGCGACCGCGTGCTCGCCGATGTGGGCACGGTCCTCAAAGACATCGAGAATGCCGAGATGGGCGTCGCAGGATACTGGGGCCAAGACGACTTTTGCATTCTCATCCCCTTTGAGCACGACACCGTCCATCAAATCTATAACCGCGTTCGCGCCGCCGTGGCCAAGCATGATGACGGCGTGGGTTTCTGGCCGTCCATGGGCGTTTGCCCCATCGACCCCAACGAGGAAATCACCATCGACGCGCAGGCCAAGGCCATGTTTACCAATCGGCGCGCCAAAAACGATTTTAAGGATCGCATCGCCGTCTTTCGCCCCGAGGAATACAAGCGCGAGGTGGCGTTTCACCGCACCCTCACCGAGTTCCAGTATGCGCTCTCAAACGACCGCATCACCTACTACCTGCAGCCCCAGGTTGATATGGAAACCGGCGAGATCATTGGCGCCGAAGCACTCACCCGCTGGATTGACAAAGATGGATCATTGATTCCACCTGCGTCCTTTATCCCGGCGCTCGAGGAAAGCGGCTTTGTGGTGACGCTCGACAAGTACATTTGGCAGGGTGTCGCCTCGTGGCTGCGCGAGCGCATCGATCGAGGACTTTGCGTGGTTCCGGTCTCGCTTAATGTGTCGCGCGTGGATATCCTTGCCTGCGACGTTGCCGAACATATGGGGGCGCTCGCCGCCCAATACAACCT
>CALGKS010000350.1 GCA_937930475.1 uncultured Collinsella sp.
CCCCGAGCAGGCACTCGACGCCAGCTCCATCGCGCTGAGCAATCTGCTGGGCCTTGTTTGCGACCCCGTGGGCGGATTGGTCGAGGTGCCGTGCCAAAATCGCAATGCCATCGGCGTGGCCGCGGCCTTCAGTTCGGCCCAGCTCGCGCTCGCCGGCATCAAGAGCCTGGTGCCGTTTGACCAGATGGCGCATGTGATGCTCTCGGTGGGCCACGCCCTGCCGGCAACCCTGCGCGAGACAGCCAAGGGCGGCATCGCTCAAGCCCCGGCCGCGCTTTCTGCCTGCGCCAAATGCGGCATATGCGGATAGGCAGACTTCTCCAAACTGATACTGTTTCCGAACCACAAACAACAGGCTAATCGCTATAATGCAAGCCCAGTTAAAACACGATGAGCCGCAAGGCGAAACTCGAAGGAAATATATACGATGTCGCAAATCGACCGCAGCAACATGATCCCCGATCCGCAACAGCCCAGTAGGCATACCGGCGGCGTCCAATCGCCGCGCCCCATCGCGCCGGCTCACACCCAACAACACGGCCCGGCCAATGCCTCTCAGCGTCCGAATCAGCGTCAATACCAGCCGCATCAACAATATCAGCAGCGTCCCGCACATGGTGCCGCCCCCAAGCAGGGACCTTCGCACGCTCGCGCGGCAAACAATCGCGGGCCCGCGGACAAGCGCACCAACAAAAGCAGCAAGTCGGGCGGAAAGACGGCCCTCTTTGTCGTCCTCGGCCTCGTCGCGATCGTCTACATCGTAGGCGTCGTGGCGTTCTCGCAGGTCGCTTACCCCAACACCACCATCGCCGGCGTCGACATCTCGCTCTCTAACGCATCTTCGGCAGCCACCAAGGTCAACTCGGCATGGAAGCACTACAAGCTCACCGTTTCGGATGACAGCTTTAGCTGGACCTACCAGCCCGAGTCCGACGAGCCCATCGTCGATGGCGAGGAAGCCGCCCACGAGATTATCAGCAAAAACGAGCCGCTGCTGTGGCCATCGCGCCTCATCGCGTCGCTCAGCGGCAAAACCGATAGCGCTACCAAGAACGACTCGGTCGACTTGGACCAGGACGTCGACCTGTCCATGCTCTCCGATGCCTTTGACCAAAAGCAGTTTGAGGAGGGCCTGGGCAGCGCCATCGACGAGTTCAACGAGGGCCGCTCGGGCACCTTCGAGGCCGCCAGCTCCTATGACGAGAAGGCCGGCAAGTTCACCGTTGAGAAGGCCCGTTCCAACGAGAAGATCAACCGCGAGCATGTCATCAAATATGCCGAGATCGAGCTCGCGTCGCTCGCCGAGAACGTCGATATCACCAAGATCGGCAACGACGCCTACGAACCGCTCAACGGCACCCTCACCAACGACCAGATTCAGGCTGCATGCGATGCCGCCAACAACTTCCTGGGCGTCAACGTAACTCTTAAGCTCAATGGCAATGATGCCGGTAAGGTGGACGGCAGCTCGGTACTGCAGTGGATCAGCTTTGCCGATCCGGCCAACCCCACGCTCGATACGTCGCAGATCAGCAGCTGGGCCGCCGAGCTCGCCAACGGCTTTAACACCGTGGGCACCACCCGCTGGTGGACGCGCGCCGACGGCAAAGAGTGCGCTGTCGAGGGCGGCGACTTTGGCTGGTCCATCGACAGCGACACGCTCGCCAAGCAGGTCGAGGACGCCATCAATAACAAGCAGACCGGAGATATCGAGATTTCGTACTCCAAGAAGGCCGACACGTTTACCGCCAAGGGCGAGCCCGATTGGAAGGCCTATATCGACGTCGACCTGTCCGAGCAGCACGCGCGCTACTACGACGAGAACGGCAATATCGTGTGGGAGGCCAACTTTATTTCCGGCAAACCGGGCGAAGACGCCACCCCGGAGGGCGTGTGGCAGATCAACAGCAACGACGGCGCAAGCAAGCTCATCGGAGCCAAAGACCCCGCGACCGGAAAGCCCAAATACGAGAGCCCGGTCAGCTACTGGATGCCGTTCGAGGGCAATATGGTCGGTTTCCACGACGCCACCTGGCAAAACGATTCGAGTTTCGATAGTGCCGAATCGTACAAATGGTGCGGAAGCCACGGCTGCATCAACCTGCGCCTGGCAGATGCAAAGGCGCTCCACGACTGCATCAGCGTGGGCCTGTGCGTGGTCGTGCACTCGTAGGAAAACACGCCTTCGCACAACGGGGAACTGACGCTCCAATCTAACAGTTCCGAAAGATACCGCCATAATGCGCCCGCCTCTCGCGACGGGCGCATATACTTATCGAGGAACTTTCTATAAAGGAGACGCCATGTCAAATGTCCCCAACATCACCCCGGGACCGAATGATACCGAGCGAGCGCCCGAGGGTGCCACCGAAACGCTTCCCCTCATAACAACCGTGCGCGCCACACAGCAAAACGGCAGCACAAGCGATACAACCGAGATTTCTGACGAAGAGGCCTACGCCAAGCTCAAGGCGAAGCGTGCCGAGCGTCGACGCAAAAAGCTCGTCCGACGCGGCATTGCGGCCGGCGTCGTGGCCGCCATTGTGCTTATCGCCGTTGTCGTGACCTTCGTCATCAACGCACGGCCCGCAGGTAGCGACGGGCCGGTGACCGACATGGTCACCGAGGGCACGTTTACGACCGCCGTCGAGGCTAAAGGCCAGCTCAAGCCCATCTCGGCTTCGGTGGTCTCCCCTTCCGTTGACGGCACGGTGGCATCGATCAACGTGCAAGCCGGCCAGTCCGTTAACGAGGGCGACGTGCTCATGACCATTAAAAACGACGAGCTCGATCGCAACGTTGCCGAAGCGCAGCGCGCAGTGACAGCGGCACAGGAAGACCTCGCCAACGCACAGAAAGCGGTAGCCGCCGCCCAAGCCACTCCGGCGACTGATACAGATGCGGCAGGCGCGAGTGGCGCCAGCGGCACCGCCGACACGAGCGCCGTCTCGAGCGCCCAACGCAACCTAGCCTCAGCCCAGGCGACCCTGGACCAGGCCAACGCCAAAGCCGCCGAGCGCACCGTGACCGCGCCCAGCTCGGGCAGCATCGTCGAGCTCAACGCCAAGGTCGGCGCCACGGTAACGGGCGGCATGATTATGGGCGAAGGCGATACGAGCGGCGGCAAGCAGTGCATGCAGATCGCCGACCTCTCCAAGATGAAGGTCACCGTTCAGGTGGGTGAAAAGGATATCGCCAAAATCGTCGTTGGACAGAGCGCCAATGTTACCTATCCGGCCTTTCCCGATATCGTGAGCCAGGGCACCGTCACGGCTATCGCATCGGTGGCAAATTCCGACGCCGCCAACGGTGGCGGCGGCAGCGTGACCTTTAACGTCGACATTTTGATCGAGGCGCCCGACGCGCGCCTCAAGCCGGGCATGACCGCCGAGGTCTCGGTGGTGACCGAACAGCTCGACGATGTGGTGATGGTGCCGACCATGGCGCTCATGACCGAGGATGGCGAAAACTATTACGTTAACGTGGCAACCGACGGCGAAGGCAAACAGACCCGACGCGTAAAGGTGACCGTCGTGACGCAAAACGATAACGACGCCGTGGTCGGAAAGACGCAGGTCAAGCGCGATGACCAGGGCAACGAGATCAACGCGGGCGTGCCGGTCACCAAACTGCGCGACGGCGACACCCTCATCGTGGATACCGGCGCAGGCATGACGGCCGACGGTGGCGACTCTGGCAGCATGTCTGCCGACGAGGGTATGTAATGCGTCCCGTCATCGACATCCGCAACGTGCATCGCATTTTTGAGAGCGAAGCCGGCTGCGCCCATATCCTGCATAACGTGAGCCTGGCCGTGAATCCCGGCGAGTTCATGGCCATTACCGGCCCTTCGGGCTCGGGCAAGTCAACGCTCATGAACATCCTGGGCTGCCTGGACAAGCCGACGGCAGGCGATTATTACCTACAGGGCCTCAACGTGGCGGAGCTCGACGATGACGAGCTCACCGAAGTCCGCGCCCTGAGCATCGGCTTTGTGTTTCAGAGCTTTAAC
>CALGKS010000351.1 GCA_937930475.1 uncultured Collinsella sp.
GTTGAGAACCTTCATGGCCTCGAGGATGCAGAGGGTCTCGCCGGCCTTGACCTTGGAGCCCACGTGCACAAACGGTTCGTCGCCCGGCGCCGGGGCAGCATAGAAAACGCCGACCATGGGAGCGGTTACCTCGGTGCCCTTAGGCTCCGACGCGGCGGCAGGTGTCTGCGCGGCGGGTTCCGGTGCGGCGGCAGGCATGGCGACAGGAGCCACCGCCGGAGCAGTCACGGCACCCGGCATAGGCATGGGCACGGCAACCGGCTGCGCCGCACTCGCGCGCTCGAGTTCGACCGCGGTGCCATCGGGCTCCTCAACGCGGACGCGCGTGAGGCCACGGTCCTCCATAACATCGGCTATCTCGGCAAGTCTTTTGGAATCCATGCTCTAGCTCCTCGTATATCTACGCAGTGCGATGGCGGCGTTGTGCCCGCCAAAGCCCAGGTTGGTCGAAAGCGCCCAGGTAAGGTCGGCGCGAACCGCGCGATTGGGCGTGTAATCAAGATCGCAGGCGGGATCGGGTGTGTGGTAGTTAATGGTCGGCGGCACCACGCCCTGCTCGAGCGCCATGGCACAGGCCATGACCTCGATGGCGCCCGTGGCACCGATCATGTGGCCGGTCATCGACTTGGTCGATGAGACATGCGCGGCGCGCGCCGCGTCCTCGCCGAGCGCGCGCTTAATGCCCGCCGTCTCGGACGAATCGTTGAGCTTGGTCGAGGTGCCGTGGGCATTGATGTAGAGACCCTCGGAAGGCTTGACGTCACCCTCGGCAACCGCCAGCGATATCGCGCGGGCAATGCCGGCAGCCTCGGGATCGGGGCTCGTGATGTGATAGGCATCATCGGTGTTGCCGTAACCCACGACCTCGGCATAAATGTGCGCACCGCGGGCCTGTGCGTGCTCCATGCTCTCGAGTACCAGCACGCAGGCGCCCTCGCCCATCACAAAGCCGTCGCGGTCTGCATCGAACGGGCGGCAAGCCGTCGCGGGATCGGGGTTGATGGTCAATGCGCGGCAGGACGTAAAGCCCGCAACGGCATCGGGGATGATTGCGGCCTCGGCACCGCCAGCCAGGATTGCATCGGCATAGCCGTGCTTGATGGCGCGGAACGCCTCGCCCACGGCATGGGCCGAGGTCGCGCACGCAGTCACCACGGGCAGGGTCGGTCCTTTTGCCTTGTGGCGGATCGCGATATTGCCCGACGCCATGTTGGGAATCATCATCGCAATCATATAGGGCGATGCACGGCGAGGCCCACGGTCGGCAATCGTGTGGACGTTGTCGACGAGTGTCTGCATGCCGCCCACGCCCGAACCCACGTAGACGCCCAGGCGCTCGCGATCGATGGCGCCCTCGACATCAAAGCCCGCATCGTGCATGGCCTCGTCCGACGCTGCCAGGGCAAACTGAACGCAGGGGTCCAGGTGCTTGGCGTCACGCTTGCCAAAGTACTCGTTGCCGTCAAAACCCTTGACCTCGGCCGCCACCTTAACGGCAAACGCATCGGTATCGAAGTGCGTGATCGGACCGATGCCACACGTTCCGGCACACATGGCCGCCCAGGTGGCAAGCGCGGTGTTGCCGAGCGGCGACACGGCACCGATACCGGTGATTGCAACTCTCTGTTCCATCATGGTCTCCTCATCCAAGCCGCTTACCCGGCTTGCTTTCTACATCGCCATTCCGCCGTCGACGCGTATGACTTCGCCCGTAATGTAGGCAGCCGCGTCGCTCGCCAAAAAGCGCACCACACCGGCCACCTCCTCGGGCTGCGCCATACGCTTTAGGGGAATCTGCTCCTCGCACGCCGCGCACACCTTCTCCGAGAGCTTTGCCGTCATATCCGTCTCGACAAACCCGGGGGCAACCGCGTTCACTCGAACGCCGCGGGGCGCAAGCTCGCGCGCTACCGCCTTGGTCAGGCCGATGACGCCCGCCTTGGAGGCAGCGTAGTTGGCCTGCCCGGCATTGCCCATCAGGCCCACAACCGAGCTCATGTTGATGACGCAGCCGCCGCGCTGACGCATAAAGGTCTTGGTGAGCGCACGCGTCGTATTGAACGTGCCCTTGAGATTGACATCGAGCACGCGGTCGAAGGCATCGTCACCCATACGCATGAGCAGGCCGTCGCGCGTGATGCCGGCGTTGTTGACGAGCGCCCAAATGGAGCCGAAGTCGTTGAGGACCGTCTCCACGCATGTGTTGACGGCGGCGGGGTCGGCCACGTCACATTGATATGCGCGCGCCGTGGCGCCAGCCGCCTCGCAGGCCTCGCACGTCTCGTGCGCCGCATCGACGCTGCCGGCATAGACGACGGCGATATCGTAGCCATCCTCCGCCAGGCCCACGGCACAAGCGCGACCGATGCCGCGCGAGCCACCCGTGACTAGTGCCACGCGACGTGAGTCGTTGCGCTCGAGCGCGCCGTTGTTCAAGTTGCCCATGTCATTCCTTTCGGGTTACAGCCCTGTGAACTATGCGAGCTCGTCGGCAATAGCTGCGACCTGCTCGGCCGTTTCGCACGAATACACACGAACGTCGCTCAACGTACGCTTGACCAGGCTGGACAGCGTTTTGCCGGGGCCGACCTCAATAAACGTGTCGATGCCTTGATCCTGCAGAGCATGCAGCGTGTCGACCCAGTGCACGGCATGACTCACCTGGTTGGCCAAGACATCCGATGCCGCCTGCGGGTCGGCCGGATAGGGCGCCGCCGTCATGTTTGCCATAACAGGAATGAGCAACGGGGACGGCGCGTGACCGGCTTGGATATACCTCGCCAGCCCCTCAGTCGCCTCGGCCATATAGGGGCTATGGAATGCACCCGACACCGCGACCTTCATGGCGCGACCGCCAGCCTCTTTTACCAGGACGTCGAGGGTCTGCAACGCATCGGGCGCTCCGGCCACAACCGTCTGCTGGGGGCTGTTGTAGTTGACCGGCCAGCAGTCCTCGTCGGCCTGCGCAGCCAGGTTCTCGACTTGCGCCGCATCGAGCTTGATGATGGCGCGCATGCCGCCGGGGTAACGCTCGGCCGCCGTGGCCATCAATGCCGCGCGCTCACATACGAGATCAAAACCCGCTCGCGTATCGAATGCCCCCGCAAAGGTGAGTGCAGCGACCTCGCCCAGCGAGAATCCCGCACAGGCGGCAGGCACCACGCCGCGCTCGCGCAGGGCGACGGCGACAGCCAAGTCGTGGACGAACACGCAAGGCTGCGTGTTCTCGGTCTGCGAGAGCTCCTCCTTGGAGGCGCTCCGGCACTGCTCGCTGGTCCCCGGGCGCACCTCGTCGGCAATGGCAAACACCTCGGCAGCCGCCGGCGATGCTTCGATGAGGTCGACGCCCATCGCGGGATGCTGGGCACCCTGACCGGCAAACAGAAACGCTACGCTACCCATGCGGACGCACCCTTCAGGACGTGCTCGGCGCCATCGACCAGATCGTCGACGATTTCGCGAGCGCTCTGGCGCTCGTTGACCATGCCGGCAATCTGTCCGCACAAATACGAACCCTCTTCGTAATTACCGTCCTTTGCCGCCTTGCGAAGCGCACCCGTGCCCATGGCCCCGAGCTCCTCGGGGCTTGCGCCCGCCGCCTCGTTCTTGGCATACGCGTTGGTGAAGGGGCTCTTGAGGGCGCGAACCGGATGTCCCGTCGAGCGACCGGTCGCACGCGTCGACGTGTCGCCCGCCTTGAGCACCAGCTCTTTGTACTGTTCGGATACGGTGCACTCGTTTGCGACCAGAAAGCGTGTCCCCACCTGGACGCCGGCAGCACCGAGCATAAAGGCGGCCGCTACACCGCGGCCATCGGCGATGCCGCCAGCCGCAACCACGGGAATATCGACCGCATCGACAACCTGCGGCACCAGTGCCATCGTCGATGTCTCGCCAATATGGCCGCCTGATTCGGTGCCCTCGGCAACCACGGCAGTGGCTCCGCGACGCGCCACGAGACGCGCCAGTGCCACCGAAGCCACGACGGGAATAACTTTGATGCCCGCATCGCTCCACGCCTTCATGTACTTGGTGGGATTGCCGGCGCCGGTCACCACAACGGGCACCCGCTCATCAATCACCACTTGTGCGACCTCGTCGACAAACGGGCTCATGAGCATAACGTTGACGCCAAAGGGCTTATCCGTCTTGGCGCGCAGCTCGTGTATCTGATCGCGCAGCCAGTTGGCATCGGCATTCATGGCCGCGATAATGCCTAAGCCGCCTGCCTCGGACACGGCCGATGCCAGCGAGGCGTCGGCAATCCAGGCCATGCCACCCTGGAACACGGGCTTTTCGATGCCGAGCAGATCGCAGAGAGGAGACTTGAGCATCACTACTTCTCCAATGCCGCCTCGACCGTATCGACGAACTCGCCGACCGTCTTGGGGTTCTCCTCGGTATCGAGCTCAATGCCAAACTCGTCCTCGACGGCAACGAGGATCTCGACGGTACCCAGGCTGTCGAGGCCAATCTCCTCGAGCGTGGACTCGGGCTTCATCTCGACATCGTCAAGGCCGGCGGTCTCGCGGATAACGTCGCAAACGCGCTCGAAGGTCTTCTGATCTGCCATGGTAGTTCTCCTTTGTTTGTGCCCCAGGGGCGTTTTCATTTCCTATGTGCAACTACTTCCAGCGAAGTAGATAGCCACCTACATCCAAGCCGGCGCCAAATCCAACGAGGGCGATGGTGTCGCCCGCGTGCAGCGCGCCGGTATTTGCCAGTCGATCGAGAGCAAGCGGAATGCAGGCGCTCGAGATGTTGCCGGTTTCACGCAACGTTCGGACCACACGGTCGTCCGGCACACCTAAGCGCTTGACCGCCTGGCTCAGGATTCGTTCGTTAGCCTGATGGAATACAAAATGATCGATGTCTTCGACCGCAATGCTCGCATCGCTCGCAAGCTTATGGACCATGTCGCAGATGGCATTGACGCCGAACTTGAACACACGACGACCGTTCATGGAAAGCACGCTTTCGCGGTCCTGCACCGTCTTATACGGCGAGGAGCCCGCCAATCCGGGGACACGCAGTGTTTCGACGTCAGGCGACGTCGAAAGCTCAACGGCGAGGGGATTCTCTCCCCCAGCCTCTATGACCGCAGCACCCGCGCCATCGCCAAAGAGCACGCAGGTGGCACGGTCGGTCCAGTCGAGCGCGCGCGTCATCTGCTCGGCTGCAACGACCAGCACGTGCTTGGCGCGACCGCGGGCGATATAGCCCTCGGCGACATCGAGCGCAAATACGAAGCCGGCACAGGCCGCCGAAACGTCGAAAGCAGGACATGTGGCACCCAGGCGCTCAGCAATGGCGCACGCTTCGGCAGGAACGAGATGATCGCCCGTCGTCGTCGAACAGACGATAAGATCCAGCTGGCTCGCATCGATTCCGGACGTCTGGAGCGCTTGCTCGCTCGCTGCCACGGCAAGGTCGTCGAGCGACTCGGTGGTGCACACATGGCGGCTCTTGATGCCTGTGCGGGTAAAAATCCACTCATCCGAGGTATCGAGGAACTCGGACAGCTCGTCATTGGAAACACTGCGCTTGGGAAGCGCCGAGCCTGTTCCAAGAATCGTGAAACCCATCACTAACCTCCTTTGAGTTGTTGACGTGTTTACATCGACCAAGAGAGGATAGCGCATTCTTCGCCTTGTTGACGTGTTAGCATTAAATTGTCCAAATGCGACAAAGGCTTCACATTGTGTCTATCTCTCGACACCATTGCGTCATTCACTTATTCATTAAGGAGGTAGCAGCCGCTATGGATGCCCAATTAACGATAGTCGACGTAACCGGATCGACCAACGATGACCTGCTCGAGGCAGGAAAACAGGGAGCGCCGCACGGCACGGGGCTTGCCGCCCGCGCGCAAACGGCAGGACGCGGCCGACGCGGCCACAAGTGGGATTCAACCGCCGGCAACCTGTTGCTCTCGATTGTCCTACGTCCTCGTGTTAATCCCGCCAAGTACTCTGGCCTTGCCGCCGTCAGCGGCCTAGCGGTGCTCGAGGTGCTCGAGGCGCAAGGTCTTGCTAACGAGATCGGCCTCAAATGGCCCAACGACCTCGTCGCGCGAGGACATAAGCTCGGCGGCATCCTGGTCGAGGCGGCTCGTGACAACGAGGGCAAGCCCTTTGCCGTCTGCGGCATTGGCGTCAATGTGAACTATGTGCCCTCGGAGGTTCCCGATGGCGGCCTGCCGGCAATCGGCCTCTCAGACCTCAACGAGAATGTTCCCACCGTCGATGTGCTGCTCACGGAGGTCTATCACGCGGTCGTGAACGCCGTAGGCACATGGGCGGATCTACTCAACGCCATGGAAGAAGACGCCGGTCCGATCGCACCCGTCCACGATGAGTATGTCGCTCATCTCAATTGGATTGGGGAGCACGTTATCGCCCGTTCCCCTGCCGGTGACGAGCTGGCGCGTGGCATCTTTCAAACGGTCGATGCCTTTGGTCGCGCGTGTATCGAAACGGAAGACGGCTTGCGTTCCTTCCATTTTGAGGAGGCATCGCTGCGTCCCATGGGTAAATAAGGCGCCACAGCCACCCGCTCGACAGCATTACCCGGTCCCCAAAGGTCATCATTCAAAACAAAAGAGCCCCGCTACCAAAATGGCAGCGGGGCTCTGTAAGCTATGAGCGATATCGCTTAGAGCTTGATGTCGATGTCGACGCCAGCGGGGAGGTCGAGACGCATAAGCGAATCAACGGTGCCCGAGGTGGGGTCGAGGATGTCGATGAGGCGCTTGTGGGTGCGCATCTCGAACTGCTCACGGGAGTCCTTGTTCACGTGCGGCGAGCGGATAACCGTGTACAGGTTGCGCTCGGTGGGCAGGGGGACAGGACCGGAAACGCGAGCGCCGGTCTTCTGAGCGGTCTCGACGATGAGCTTCGCGGACTGATCGACGACCTCGTGATCATAGCCCTTGAGGCGAATGCGGATCTTCTGGGTAGCCAACTTAAACCTCCAAAGAGTGCGAGAGATGATCTCGCGGATTACGTAACAGGGAGCTCGAACTTAGGCGTTCTTGCTCATGACCTCGTCCACGATGGACTTGGGCGCGGGCTCATAAGAGTCGAACTGCATCGTGTAGGATGCACGGCCCTGGGTCTGGGAGCGAAGGTCGGTAGCGTAACCGAACATCTCGCCCAGCGGCACCTTGGCACGGATGAGCTTGCTGTTCTTGCGATCCTCCATGCCCTCGATCTTGCCGCGGCGACCGGAGAGGTTGCCCATAACGTCGCCCATGTACTGCTCGGGGGTCTCGACCTCGACAGCCATGATCGGCTCGAGCAGCTGCGGATCGGACTTCTTGAGGGCGTCCTTGATAGCCATGGAACCGGCGATCTTGAAGGCGGCCTCGGAGGAGTCGACCTCGTGGTAAGAACCGTCGAACAGGGTGACCTTGACGTCGAGGACCGGGAAGCCGGCGATAACACCGGTGTTCAGGGCCTCCTGGATGCCCTTGTCGATGGACGGGATGTACTCCTTGGGCACGACGCCGCCGACGATAGCGTTGACGAACTCGTAGCCGAAGCCCTCCTCCATCTTCTCGAGCT
>CALGKS010000352.1 GCA_937930475.1 uncultured Collinsella sp.
CTCTTGAGGACGCCCTCGCGGATGGCCACGCTCGGCACGACGATAACGAACTTGGTGATGCCGTAGCGGCGGTTTAGCTCGTAGATGGAGCGGATGTAGACGTAGGTCTTGCCGGTGCCGGTCTCCATCTCGACGGTGAAGTCTCGCAGGCGCCCATCGGTGAGGACGTCGGTTGCCGGGAGGCAGCCCTCCTCCTGCACGGCGTGCAGGTTGTCGAGGAGCTGGCCCGGCGCCACGCGAAGCTCGTTGCCGTGGCCGACCATGAGCTCGCCGATTGCCGTCTGGCCTTTGCGGCCGGAATCGGCGGAGAATACGCTGCCAATAAATTGTTGTCCGCGGAACAGGTCGCAGGTTGCTTCGATGGCCTCCAGCTGGTGCTGCTGGTCGGATGAGAACTTGAACTCGAGCGCCGCCATGCTAGACCGTCCTCAATTCGATCTCACAGCCCATGCGCTCGCCGGCGTGCTTGAAGATCTGCACGGCGTTGAGCTTGAGGGTGTCGTCGAGGACGGAATCGAGGATGAGAACGCGCCTGGGCTCCATGTCGGCGATGGCCTCGAGCGCCTCAATGGTGAGGCCTCGGGACATGCAGCAGACGAGCTCGTCGCAAGCGACGGACCAGATGGGATAGCCCGCGGCTTCAGACTTCTCGACGGGCAGCGTGAGCTCGAGGCCCCATTTGAGCATCATCTCGAAGACGATATCCATATCGGAGCGATCGGGCTTGACCACGTCGAAGAGGAGCTGACCGGGCTCGGGCTTCTCAATGCCGGACTCATCGAGCTCGAACACACGGAAGCCGATGTCGGGAAGCTGCTTGGGTCCCTCGCCAAGCTTGAGTTGACGGTTGGATTCCTCGAGCTCGGTTTTGATTTTGTCGCCTGCGCGGCGAATGCGTCCTTCGCCTATGTCGCAGAGAGTCTCATACCCGTCCTTGTAGGCGTCGCGTTTCGGGTCACAAGGCTCTGGAAGCTGGACAAGGATAAACTGATAGCGATCATCTTTTCCGAGCTCCTGCAGGAACATGGCATGGGCGGTCGATGCTGAGCCTGAGAAAAAATCAAGCACAATATCACCCGTGCTTAAATGCTCATGTACGGTAAAGAAGCAAGCAACCGAAAACAATAGATAGACCGCCAGCACTACACTATTCCGAACCAAAGACCAAAAGATAAGCATTTTGAGAAAATCTAAACTTTT
>CALGKS010000353.1 GCA_937930475.1 uncultured Collinsella sp.
CGGCATCGTTGGCGGCCTTGAGCGCTTCCTTGGAATCATTGATGCCGCTCTTGGCGTGCTCCATCAGCTGCTTCGTCGACTCATCGACGGTGCCCGTCTGCTTGAGCATACCGCCCGCCGACGTCAGCGAATCGGACGTGGAGCTCAAAACGCCCGCCAGCGACGTTGCGCTGGTCTGAATGTCCTGCAGGTCCTGGACCGAATCGCCCAGCGTAGAGGACAGATTGGCGATAAAGTTGCTCACCTGGTCGGTGCTCATATAGTCGAGCAGGCTGGACACGGTTTTAAGACCGATGCTCGTAATGGTTTCGGTAAAGGTCTCGTTGACCTGACTCTGGACGGCGCTCGAGCCTTTCTCGGTCACGATCTGCGCGATGGCGTTGGCCTTCTGGTTCTCGTAGAACTCGATATCGGCGTGCTTCACCTCGGTCGAGAAAAGCGTCATCATGTCGGCGCTAAACGTTTTAGGGATAACGACAGCAGCGTAGTACGCGCCCGACTTAACGCCCTCAATCGCCTTATCGCGGTCGTTGAGAACGACCCAGTCGAAGTTCTCGTTGCCGCGCAGAGTGGCGGTTACGTTTTCGCCCACGTTGACCTCGACGGGAATCAGATCACTCTCGTAGCCCTCGTCGGTGTTGACCACGGCGATCTTAAGGTTGCCGGTATTGCCGTAGGGATCCCAGCTACCGGCGATGTTAAACCACGCGTACAGGCACGGCACGATAATAAGGCCCATCACGACGACCATGCCGATCACGGAGCGAGACACGTTTTGGACATCGCGCTTAAACAGATGCAGGATGTTTTTCATTTATGCCTCACCTCCTTTGGAGTGCTTGCCAAGCGGGGTGGTGTCCCCGTCGATTCCGTTTACGTTGTCAACGCCGTCGGCATCTTGAGCCTTACGATGCACACCGATATGCGGCAGACGGCTCGTGGGCTGTTCGCTGTCCTTGGTGCCCCGCTCGCTGGCGTTGAGACCAAACATGCGACGGGCGGCAGGGATGGCAGCCGTGTGCTCGCGCATCTCGCGGCGAAGGTCCTCGTCCGAAAGCGCCGAGATGCGCATCTGGGTATTGAGGCTCGCGCGGATATATTCGATATTGATAAGCCAGCCGCAGATGGCGATAACCGAGACAATCCATACAACCAGTAGGATGATCTTGCCGTTATTGTCGATATCGAGAACCGTCGACAGCACAAAGAGCAGGACCTGGACGCCCACCACGGCGGCAAAACCGCCCTTGATGTAGTAGGGGTAACGGTGCTCAAAAGCCACCGCAT
>CALGKS010000354.1 GCA_937930475.1 uncultured Collinsella sp.
ATGGCGCGTCAGGCGGTCCAGCTCATCCACGACAATTTGCTCGAGGCCTATGAGCGTGGCCACAACATGCGTGTGCGTCGCAATATGCTTTCGGCGGCGTATAAGGCGGGTGTTGCCTTTACGCGCTCCTATGTTGGATACGTTCATGCCATCGCACACAGCTTGGGCGGGCGTTACGGGATTCCGCACGGCTTGGCCAACGCCATCATCCTGCCGCATATGCTTCGCGCCTATGGCGAAGCTGCTGTTCCCAAGCTCGCCGATCTCGCCCGCATGGCGGGCATTGCGCCGGCTACCGCGCAGGACAGTCTTGCGGCCGAGGCCTTTATCGATTGGGTCGACCGCATGAACGAGGCCCTGGGAATCCCCAAATATGTCTCGGGCATTCGCCGCTCCGACATTCCCGAAATGGCGGCACATGCCGATGCCGAGGCCAATCCCCTGTACCCCGTTCCTCTTTTAATGGACCGCCTGGAGCTCGAGCATATGTATGAAGTTGCTGCAGGTGGTATGTTTGAGGACGAGAACTAGGAGGTTGCCATGAACACCGAGGAAATTGCGCGCATCGTCGGCGATCAGCGCACCTACTTTAAGACGCACGCTACGTTTGATGTCGATGCTCGCCGCCGCGCACTGGTGCGCCTGCGCGATGCGGTTCGTGCGCACGAGGCCGATATTGCCCATGCGCTCAAGACCGATTTGGGAAAGTCGCATGACGAGGCATATATGTGCGAGATCGGCACGTCGCTTTCCGAGATTCGACATCAGATTGCGCATGTGGCTCGATGGAGTCGTCCGCGCCTGCGTCCGTGTGACCTTGCCAACGCCGTGAGTGTGTGCAAAACGCAAGCCGTGCCCTATGGCGTCACGCTCATCATGGCGCCCTGGAACTATCCGTTTTTACTGACGCTCGAGCCGCTCGCCGGCGCGCTCGCTGCAGGCAACACCGTGGTCATCAAGCCGAGTGCCTATGCGCCGGCTTCGAGCGCGGTGCTCAGGCAGATTTGCGAGGAAGCATTTGATTCGCGCCTGGTGACGGTCGTCGAAGGCGGGCGTGCCGAGAACGAAGCGTTGCTCGATGAATGCTGGGACAAGATCTTCTTTACCGGTAGTGTTCCGGTCGGCAAGCTCGTCATGGAGCGCGCGAGCAAAAACCTCACGCCCGTGACGCTTGAGCTGGGCGGAAAGAGTCCCTGCATCGTGGATGCGACGGCAAACTTGAAGGTCGCGGCACGACGTATCGCCTTTGGTAAATGGCTCAACGTGGGGCAGACCTGCGTGGCGCCCGACTACCTGCTGGTCGATACGCGCGTGCACGATGAGCTGTTGGGCCTCATCAAGGAGGAGGTCCGTCGCATGTTTGGCGAGCACCCGCTCGACAACGAGGACTACGGTCATATTGTCAACGCCAAGCATTTCGCGCGCATACGTGGGCTGATCGATTCCGATAAGGTCGTGCTTGGGGGTACCGCGCGCGAGACTTCGCTCAAGATCGAGCCGACGATTTTGGACGGCGTGTCCCCCGATGACGCCGTGATGCAGGAGGAAATCTTCGGCCCCATCTTGCCAGTGCTGACGTTTGAGGGCCTGGATGAGGCCGAGACGTTTATTATGGATCGTCCGACGCCGCTGGCCCTGTATATCTTTAGCCAGGACCGCGAGGTCCAGCAGCGCTTTGTGCGCTACGTGCCCTTTGGCGGCGGCTGTGTCAACGACACGATCATGCACTTGGCTACGAGCCATATGGGCTTTGGCGGCATGGGTGCGAGCGGTATGGGACAGTACCATGGCCGCGAGAGCTTCGATACGTTTAGCCACAAGAAGAGCATCGTGAACAAGGCAACGTGGCTGGACGTGCCGTTTCGGTATGCGCCCTACGCAATCTGGAAGCACAAGTTCGTGCGCATGTTTGTGCATTAGGAAATGGCAGGTAATACGAACAAGTGTTCCTATTACCTGCCATTTACGTTAGACTACTGCTATGGGGTACGGATGGGCCAACTCCCTTTAGAAGGGAATTGGTATGAACGTAAGCGATGTTATTTCGTTACTGGCGTTGCTAATCGCGGCTATCGAACTCGGCCTGTTTATCGGCCGAATGAAATAGCCGCCCCCGCGTAAGCGAAGACGGCCACTTCTCACGATGAAAACGTGTATCGGAGTTGGCAAGACCCGCTGCCACGGGTGCCATCCGTACCCCTATCTTATCTGCAAGCGCTCTGTCTCGCAAGCGTTGCGGCAACTGGGTGAAAGGCGCGAGCGGGTGAATTCGTGTCCGCACGGGCCCGTAAACTTCTCAGTAAGGTTAAGCGCCGGTTTATCCGGCCGTTAGAGGAGTTGCCATGTACGAGCCTTCACGTGTTCTTCTGTCATTTCATATCGCAGGATTTCAGTATGCCGATGGCGCCTTGGTCTTGGGCGATCTTAAGGTTGGCGATAAGCTGACGCTGTGTGCCGAGCGCGATAATCCCCATGATTCCGAGGCGGTTGCAATCTACTACGGCAACACTAAGCTCGGCTATGTTCCGGGAAACGAGGTCGGCCCGCTATCCGTGATGATGTATTACGGACACGAGGGTGTATTTGAGGCGCGCGTGCAGCAGGTTGCCCCCGAGCGCAGCCCGTGGCATCAGGTGCGTGTTGGACTCTACGTGGTGGATGCTCGCTAATCGGTTAGGGAGACTGCCATGTTTGATGACGACGACCAGTTCGATTTGACAGACGATCCGTTTGAGTGGGATATGCTACTCGATGACAATGAATTGGAGCGGGATCGTAAGAAGCGGCAGGATAAGAATGCCCAGGGTGACGCTTCGAAAAAGCAAGACAAGAGCCGCCGCGGACTGTTCGGCGGGTTCTTTGGATAACCGCCGCATCGCTGCGTCTGTATACTTAGCACGAGTTGAACACGTTGCGAAATGAGGACAGAGACGATGATGTGGTTTACCGCCGACCTGCATCTGGGCGATACGAATATCTTGCACGACATGGACCGGCCGTTTGGCTCGGTCGAGGAGATGAACCGCAAGGTCATCGATGCCATCAATGAGTGCGTAGCTGTGGATGACCGTCTCTACATCCTGGGTGACTTTACCTATCGTTTGCCCCTGGCAGAGGCGGTGCGCCTGCGCGAGCGTATCGAATGCAAGAATGTGACGCTCATCCGTGGTAACCATGACGGCGACTGGGAAGATCCCGACGTACCGCAGATTTGGGAAGACGTGTGCGATTACCTGGAGATTGCTCCCGGCTATGCCAAGGGGCATCGTCTGGTTATGAGCCATTACCCCATGCTCAGCTGGAATGGCAAGGCGCGCGGCGCCATCATGCTGCATGGACATATCCACAGCAGGGGCGACCGCACCAACGCACGCAACCGCGATCGCGAGCGCCCCATTTTTCGCTACGATGTCGGCCTCGATGCCAACGATTACAAGCCCGTAAGCCGCGATCAGATTCTTAGCTTCTTTGGACTGTAATTCTTGAACCACCGCACAAACCGCGACAAAGGGGGCGGGCACCTTTGTCGTGGTTCTGGCGCCGTTGCCATTATGGCGGCGGCGCCTTTTTTGTCCGTACGGCGCGGTAGAGTGTAGGCGGTTGAAATTTGCGTCCATCGAGGAGCTGCTATGAACGAGATCAGGTGCCCGCATTGTGGCGAAGTTTTTAAGGTCGATGCTTCTGGCTATGCGGATATCGTCAAACAAGTGCGCGATGCCGAGTTTTCGCGCGACCTGGATGAGCGTGTGAAGGCGGTCCAGCGCGAGGGCGAGCAGGCGCTGGAGCTTGAGCGCTCGCGTTCGACGGCTGCCTTGCAAAAGGCAGAGTCTCAGCGCAACGCTCAGCTTGCCGAGCAGAAGAACACTGCGGAGCAGAAGCTGGCACAAGAGGTTGCCAAGCGCGATGCTGAGCTTGCCGAGCTGCGCGCCAAGCTCGAGGGCGCTGCCGCAGAGCGCGAGAGCGCAAGTCAGCGCGCAGCGGTTGAGGCCCGTGCCGACGCTCAAAAGGAGAATGCTGAGCTTCAGCGCGAGATCGACAATTTGCGTGCGCAGCTGGGACGCAAGGATGACGAAGCCAAGCTTGCCGAGGCTTCGGCGCGCAATGCTGCTCAGAACGATTTAGCTGCACGCGATGCGCAGATTGCAGAATTGCAGGCAAAGCTCTCAGCGGCGGACAAGGCCCAGGAGATGGCGCTTGCCGCCGCTGCGGCCGAGTCGCAGCGTGAGATCGATGCCGCTCGCGGCGAGGCTGAGCGCACGCTTGCTGACTATCGCGCAAAGGTACAAGAGAAGTTTTCCGCCGCAAAGGCTCAGTCCGAGCAGGAGGCCGAGGGCCTGCGTGCGCAGCTGCGCGAACAGGAGCTGACGGCCAAAATGAACCTATCGGAGGCGGTCGCCGCGGCAGAGCGTGAGCGTGACGAGGCACGCGCCAAGCTGACGAGCGAGCTGGCAGTGCGCGATTCTCGCGAGGAACAGGTCAAGGCGGCACACGAGCTCGAGCTCGCGCAGGCCAAGCGCGTGAGCGACGAGTTGATCCGCTACAAGGACGAAGAGATTGAGCGCCTTAAGGAAATGAAGATCCGCCTGTCCACCAAGATGGTGGGCGAGTCGCTCGAGCAGCATTGCGAGACCGAGTTTAACCGTCTGCGTATGACCGCGTTTCCTAATGCGTACTTCGAGAAAGACAACGATGCGTCCGAGGGCACCAAGGGCGACTTCATCTTCCGCGAGTGCGACGCGAGCGGCAACGAGGTCATTTCGATTATGTTCGAGATGAAAAACGAGAACGATGAGACCGCGACCAAGCATAAAAACGAGGACTTCTTTAAGAAGCTCGATCACGATCGTCGTCAGAAAGGCTGCGAGTATGCGGTGCTCTGCACCCTGCTGGAGCCCGAGAGCGAGCTCTATAACGCGGGAATCGTGGACGTGAGTTACCGCTATGAGAAGATGTACGTGATCCGCCCGCAGTTCTTCATTCCCATGATCACGCTGCTGCGCAACGCCGCCATGGGTTCGCTGCGCTATAAGCAGGAGCTGGCGGAGTACAAACAGCAGAATATCGACGTCACGAACTTCGAAGCCAAGATGGAAAAGTTCAAGAATGATTTCGGTCGCAACTACGAGATCGCGAGCCGCAAGTTCCAAACGGCGATCGATGAGATCGACAAGACGATTAGCCATCTGCAGAAAACCAAGGAGGCGTTGCTGTCTTCCGAGAACAACCTGCGCCTAGCCAACAAGAAGGCCGACGATCTTACCATTCGCAAGCTCACGTGGGGCAACAAGACCATGAAGGCGGCGTTTGACGAGGCGCGCGGGGCTGCGCCGGAGACAAATGATGAGCCAGCCGAGGCCGATTCGTATGAGGTCGAGGATGCCGAGTAGGGCATAGCGGATAGCGCAAAAGTGGGGCCGCTGGCGATGTTGCCAGCGGCCCCACTTCGTTTCGTTCCGGTAAGTTCGGCTAGTCCTCGAGCAGGTCCTCGATAAAGCCGACACGGTAGTTCTTGAAGATGACCTCGCCGCCGTCTTGCGTGGCGTCCAGATTGACATCGCCCATGATGCCAAAGTCGTGGTCGGCATCCTCGTCGGCAAAGATCTGGTGCACGTGCCACACGTGATCGGTCTTCTCGTCGCTCTCGTCGATGGTAAACATCGCGGCGCTGCGGGCGTCGCCGTTGGTGAGGATTTCCTCGTGTTGCTCATGATAGGCGTCGAGCGCCTTTTGCCAGCGGATCTCGCTCATGCCCCAGTCCTCGTCGAGTTCGCCCAGGTCGCGAACGTGCTCGCGGGCGGCAAGGGTCACGCGGCGGAAGAGTGCATTGCGCACCAACAGCGTGCAGCCGCGACGGTCCGCAACGACCTCGTTGATGCCCTGCGGCGGTGCGGCGTCGAGTGCAGCGGGGTTGCCGGCGTTCTCCCACTCGTCCACCAGGCTCGAGTCCACCGAGCGCACCACAAAGCCGAGCCACGAAATGATGTCGCGCAGACGCTCGTCGCGCTTCTCGATGGGCACGGTGCGATCGAGGGAACGGTAGGCCTCGGCTAGGTAGCGCAGCAGGATGCCCTCGGAGCGGGCGATGCCGAGCTTTTGGATATAGCCCTTAAAATCGCTCGCGCTCTCCAGCATGTCGCGCAGGACGCTCTTGGGCGAGAGCTGGTAGTCGTTGGCCCAGGGCACTTCCTGGCAGTACTTGTCGAAGGCGGCATCGAGCAAGTCCTCGAGCGGCTTTTCGTAGGTGACATCCTGGATGCGCTCCAGGCGTTCCTCATATTCGACGCCGTCAGCCTTCATTTCGGCCATCGCGCGGTCGCGCGCGGCGCGCTCCTGTGCGCGCAATACCTGCTTGGGGTCCTCGAGCGTAGCCTCGACCATCGAGATGAGATCCATGGTATAGGTCTCACTCTCGGGGTCGAGCAGCTCCAGCGCGGCAAGCAAAAACGGCGAGAGCGGCTGGTCGAGCGCAAAGTCCTCGGGCAGGTCGACCGTCAGCGCGTAGTCGATGTCCGGCGCGGCGTCAGCCGGAGCGTCGGGTGCGGGCGGCACCTCGGTGCGTACGACGACGCCGGAGTCGATGAGCGTGGCAAAGATCTCGTCGGCACGAACCTCGAGCTTTGCCTTTTCCTCGAGAGTCTGCAGGCTCGTCTCGATGAGGTCGTGCACGCGGGCGCGAGCGTCGCCGCCCTGCTCGACCACGCTAATCACCATGGAGTGTGTGATGCGAAGGCGCGGCTTGAGCGTTTCGGGCTGCGTCTCGATCAGGCGCTCAAAGGTCTGCTTGTTCCAGGTGACAAAGCCCTCGGGGGCCTTCTTCTTTTTAATCTTGCGGAGCTTCTTGGGGTCGTCGCCCGCCTTGGCCATGAGCTTGGCGTTCTCGATCTCGTGCTCCGGGGCCTCGGCGATGACCACGCCCTCGGTATCGAAGCCCGAGCGGCCGGCGCGACCGGCGATTTGATGGAACTCGCGGGCGCGCAGGCGACGCATCTTGTAGCCGTCGAACTTGGTGAGCGCGGTGAGGACCACGGTGTGGATGGGCACATTGATGCCGACGCCGAGTGTGTCGGTGCCGCAGATGACGGGTAGCAGGCCCTGTTGCGCCAGGCGCTCGACCAGCAGGCGATAGCGTGGCAGCATACCGGCGTGGTGCACGCCGACGCCGCAGCCGAGCAAGCGTTTGAGGATCTTGCCGAAGGCCGTCGAGAAGCTCGTGCCTTTGGCGGCTTCCTTAATAGCCTCGCGTTGCTCCTTGCTGGCGATGCCAAAATTGGCGAGGGATTGCGCCGTCGCCAGGGCGGCATCCTGGCTAAAGTGCACGATGTAGAGCGGGGCCTCGCCGCGGCGCATGGCGAGCTCGACGGTGCCCTCGAGGGAGGTCGTCACATAGTCGTAGCTCAGCGGCACGGGGCGCGGGGCATCGACGACCAAGTCGCAGGTAGCGCCGGTGTGTTCCTCGAGCGAGGCGGCGATCGCGGTGACATCGCCAAGTGTGGCGCTCATGAGCATGAATTGTGTGTGGGGTAGGGTGAGCAGCGGCACCTGCCATGCCCAGCCGCGATCGGGGTCGGCGAAGTAGTGGAACTCGTCCATGGCGACGCAACCCACGTCGGCGTCTTCGCCCTCGCGCAGCGCGTCGTTGGCAAGGATCTCGGCCGTGCAGCAAATGACGGGCGCCTTGGTGTTGATATGCGTGTCGCCGGTGATCATGCCGACGTTATCGCGGCCGAGCACCTGCACAAGGTCGAAAAACTTCTCGCTGACCAGAGCCTTGATGGGGGCCGTGTAATAACAGCGCTTACCCTGCGCCATACCCATAAAGAGCATGCCCAGCGCGACGAGCGATTTACCCGATCCGGTCGGTGTGCCTAAAATGACGTGATCGCCGGCTGCCAGGTCCATGAGGGCCTCTTCTTGGTGATCCCACAGCTCAATGCCGCGGTCGCTCGTCCATTCAAAGAAGCGTTCGAAGGCCTGATCAGGCGTGAGCCATGGTTCGGGCTCACTGCCATCCTCGGGCTCCCACCAGGTGGGGGAGAGCGCACCGAGCGAGCCAAACTCGGCTTCGGTTCCCGTGCCGCCCGAGAATGAGCTGGCAGCCCCGGCGCCGGAGACGGTGCTGGCGGTGGTATCTGTCGTGGTCTGTGCCATGTGTTTGCTTTCTCTCGCGTTTGTCCGCCAACTATTATGGCGTAGCGGCGGCGCGGGGTGCCAGCGCGCGAGAAAATGCAGGAAATGGGCGTTCTGCCCAGCTGTTTGGTGCGGTCGCCAGCTAAGTGAGTAGACTTTTTGCAATATCGCGAGCACATGGCTTTTGTGCAAGGGCTCTACCTGCGGTTTTAGTTTTCGTTATGCGGGTTGTGCGTGGCCATTGCGAAAAAGTCTACTCACTTAGGCTCGAGGGTCGTTCGTTGGCGCCTATTCGCGCTTGTTTGCCGACGTCGCGACCATCAGAAGCCCCTAGGACTCCTGCGGTAGGCGCTTCTTGCCCTTGCGGGCGCGGTTCTTAAAGTTCTCGACGGCTTCTTCCATGCCCAGGGGTACATAGGTGAGCTCATCGAGGTTATCGGGCAGGTAGCAGGCAAGGCTTTGCTCCTGCGCTCGGCCTGCTACGAGTTGCTCTTCGGTAGGCTTCTCGCCGGGTGTGGCGCAAATGCCATAGACGGCGGCGCCCATCTCGCGCGTGCGGCACTCATACTCGGTCTCGGGATGCTCGGGATGGTCGCGGCGAACGTCGTCACTTGTCCAAAGTGTGTCGTAGCCTGCCGCGGCAAACTGCCCCAGGGCGTAGTCGCGCAATGGCTTGCTGTCGGTTCGCAGTGTGACGGTGGCGCCGGCTGCAAAGAGCGGGCGGTAGAGCATCAAATGCTCGACATGGACGAGTCGTTTTTTGGCGTACTTGGCCTTGGGCTGCGGCGTGGGAAAGTTGATGGTGATGGCATCGAGCTCGCCTGCGGCAAACAGCTGCGGTAGCGATGCAGCGCCTCGGGGCAGCACAAGCGCATTGGGCAGCTCCTGCTCGCAGATTTTCTGCGCGGCATAGGCGATGCAGATGGGCTCCTGGTCCATACCGATAAAGAGGGTGTTTGGCTCGTAGGCCGCGCGCTCTACAAGGTACGTTCCCTTGCCACAGCCAAGATCCAGGTGAAGGTGTTCGAAGGGCTTGCTGCCAACTGGCGCGCAAGCCCTTCGCCAATCTCCGACATAGGCCTCGGGGTTCGTCTCAATCGCATCGGCGTAGCGCTCCAGGCGCTCCTCGAGCACAAAGTTCTTAGGCGTGCGAACGTGGACGGCTCCCATGAGGCTCCTTGGTCATAAGTAGGGAACGCATAGCTGCGCGTTCCGTCAATGGGTTGAAAAAGGGCGGGCATGGCTTGCCCGAAAGATGCCATGCGGCTCGGTGGCGAGTCGCCGATACCTACAGACGCTTGAGAATCACATAGCGGTTGAGCTCTCCGCTGCGACCGTCGGCATGGAAGCGCTCAAGCTCGCGCACGGGAACCTCGCCGCTCTTGTAGAACGTACGGACGCCGCGCACCAGGTCGGTGATCTGCTGATCGTCAAAGTGATGGCAATAGCGGTAAGCATGACGGTCGTTTTGCCAGCCAATGAGGTGGTCGCCGGCTTCAAACTGCGCGGAGTCGTAGCCCTCAAACGGCGGGGTGAGCTCGGCGCGGGCTTCGGCGCGAACGGCCTTGCGCGCCATGCGCTCGTCGTTCATAAACTCCCAAAAGCTGATGGCGATGATGCCGCCCGGGCGCGTCTGCCGCACCAGGGCGTCGAGCACGCGTACGCGGTACTCGCACGACGGTACGTGGTGCATAAAGCCAAAACAGACCGAGATGTCGGCGAGCGGGGCGTCGAAAAGCACGTCGGGTGTCTCGGCGGGGTTGAGCTTCATGAGGGCATCGAGCACGTCGAGCTCCTGGAAGTGCAGGTTGGGAATGCGCAGGGCGTGGCCATGTGCATCGATGGCCAGGTCTTGGCACGAGTCGACACCATAGAACTCAAACGGGCAGCTGGCATCTGCCGAGGGGTTTGCGCCGTCGACGCCCTTGGCGGCAAGTGCCCCGCCGGCGGCAAAGTTCTCGAATCGCATATTGCCGCAGGCAAGGTCGAAGACGCGGACGGGATGCTCGATCGTGGCCACATCGAGCTGCTCGAGCGCGATGTCCATGGTGCGCACCCAGCCGGGCCACGGGGCTTGGCGCGTATCGGAAAAGGAAGCGGAGTGCTCGCGATAGAACGTATTGTTGAGCTGGATGAGCGATGATGCGAAATCGCGGTTCACGGCGCGGAACTCCCTCCGATGGCGGTGCGGAATAAACAGTACGACCATACTACCGTTAACGCCGCAACGGGGACAACCGAGCTGTGGGTCATTGCTTTGTTTGGACACATTTCCGCAGCTCATATGTGCCCGCAACCGCCGGTTGTCAAAAATCTCACTAGAATAGGTGGCATGATTTTGGCGGTGGCGGATAGATTTTTAACTGTGCAAGGCGCCTTAAGAACAAAAACGGTCCGGCGGCACGGCTGGCATCGCATAGGAGGAACCATGAATGTAGAAACTGCTCAGCGGCTCGCCGACCTTCGCCGCAGCAAGGGCTTTAGCCAAGAAGGATTGGCGCGAAAGCTGGGACTGTCACGCCAAGCGGTCAGTAAATGGGAACGCGCGGAGAGCTCGCCCGATACCGAGAACCTGATTTCGCTCGCCAAGCTCTATGGTGTGAGTCTGGATGAGCTGCTCAATCCGAGCGATGAGATCGAGGACGATATCGAGTTTGAGAACGAGGACCGCGCCCGTCAGCGCGAGGCCGAGGCGGCGGAGCGTGCCCGTACCCACGAGGCGGCGGCACGCGCTACCGAGGCGGCAACGCAGGCGAGTGATGCTGCGGCCAAGGCGGCGCAAGCGGCAAGCTGGAGTGCACAGGCCGCCAATGCCGCTACGGCGCAGGCGACGAGTGGCGGTGCGGTTGGCTCGACTCCGGTGAAGGGCCCGTTCCAGTCGTTCCCGTATTGGGCCGTGTGCTGGCTGCTGTTCTTTTTGCTGATGTTCCTGTTTGGTGCCAGCCCCTTTCCCGCACTGATCTTCTTTACGA
>CALGKS010000355.1 GCA_937930475.1 uncultured Collinsella sp.
TCTTCTCGATGATGGTGTAGGCGGAGTTCTTGACGTCCTCGGCGATACGCTTCTCGGCAGCCTCATGTTCCAGATGGCCGTGAAGCTCGCAGAAGGTGCTCAGCGGCACGCCGGCAACCTGAGCGCTGGACCAGGCGACGAACTCGGAGTCGCCGTGCTCGCCCATGACGTAAGCCTGGACGTCGCGCGGGTCGACCTCGACGTGGGCGCCGAGCATCTGCTGCAGACGACCGGTGTCGAGCACGGTGCCGGAACCGATGACGTGGCCCTCGGGCAGGCCGGACATCTTGATGGCGGCATAGGTCAGAACGTCGACCGGGTTGGAGACGATCAGCAGAATGCCGTCAAAGCCGGACTTCTTAATCTCGGGAATGATGGACTTGAAGATGTTGACGTTCTTGTTGACCAGGTCCAGGCGGGTCTCACCGGGCTTCTGGGCAGCGCCAGCGGTGACGACGATCATGGCGGCGTCGGCGACATCGGAATAATCGCCAGCGTAGATCTTCATCGGCTCGGCAAACGTCATGCCGTGCGCGATGTCCAGGGCCTCGCCCTCGGCGCGGTTCTTGTCCACGTCGATGAGAACCATCTCGGAGAACAGACCGCTCTGCATCAGTGCGAACGCCGAAGACGAACCGACGAAACCGCAGCCGACAATAGCGACCTTCTTCTCGTTAACCATTACAAACTCCCATCTCTCTCCACAAACAAACCGCCCAGGGCGACCCGAGCGGCTTGCCGTAATCCCAATACATCCAATCGGGACTTTGATTATGCTCCTATTGCAGTCAAATATCGACCGTTTACCGAAATTGTTTGCAGAATTCGTATAATAACTGCACGAAATCGGTTTCGAGCTATTGACTCGCAGAAACGAATCCCTAATACAGGCCCGCTTCGCGAATAGCCTCAACAGCCAAAGCGATCTGGTCGGGCGGCAGCACCAGCGCCATGCGCACGTGCCCTTCGCCCGAAGGGCCAAAGCTCGCGCCCGGCGTCACGACGACACCGGCCTTCTCCATGAGCTCCTCGCAAAACGCCATCGAGTCGGTGCGGCCGCCGGGGAGCTTGGCCCACACGAACATGGAGCCATGCGCGTTGGGGCGCTCCCAGCCCAGGCCCTCAAGACCGTCGCACAGGGCATCACGGCGCTCCTGGTACTTCAGGCGCTGCGCCTCGACCTCATCGCGCGGACCGTTGAGGCAGGCGATAGCGGCCTTCTGGATCGGGAAGAACATGCCAAAGTCGATCTGGCTGCGCAACTTGGCAAAGGCCGAGACCACATCCTCGCGACCGACCAAAAAACCGATGCGGGCGCCGGTGACGTTAAACGACTTGGAGAGCGAGAAGAACTCCACGCCCACCTCGAGCGCACCGGGATACTGCAGGAAGCTGCCGCCCGGCTCGCCGTCGAACACGATGTCCGAATAGGCGTTGTCGTGGACGATCAGCAGGTCGTGCTCGCGGGCGAAGGCGATGATCTCCTCGTAGACCTCGGGCGTGCCCACCGAACCCACCGGGTTGGCGGGCAGCGACACGATCATGTACTTGGCGCGGTCGGCGACCTCGGGATCAATGCCCGCCACGTAGGGCAGATAGTTGTGCTCGGCGACCAGCGGGTAGTACTCGAGCTTGGCATCAGCGATCTTGGCACCCGCCTCAAAGACCGGGTAGCACGGATCGGGCACCAGAATCGTATCGCCCGGGTCGAGCAGCGCCAGACCCAAGTGGCCCACGCCCTCCTGCGTGCCGTTGCACGACTGCACCATGGACGGCGTAATGCCCGAAACGCCAAAGCGGCGCTCGTAGTAATCGCACACGGCCTGCTTAAGCTCGGGCAGATCGCGCAGGGCATACTTCCACATCTCCGGGTCCTGCGCGGCCTGGGTCAGCGCCTCGACCACGTGGTCGTACGGTTTAAAGTCGGGCGTGCCCACACTCATGTTGTAAATGGTCTTGCCCTGGGCCTTCAATGCAAGAAGCTTGTTGTTGAGCGAGGCGAAAACCTCCGCGCCAAAGCGGTCGAGACGCTGCGATGCCTGCATGGTGCCACCTTTCGATACAAAAAACGCGGCGCTCCGACAAGAGCGCCGCGCGATACGGGCCATCAGATTGCAAAAGTGTAACGCTTGCATCCCCTGTTTTGGTTCAATTTAGCCAACCTGAGCCAATCGGGGCGCGGTGTTACTCGGCCGGGCGCAGCGCGTCGATCTGAGCAAGCCACAGACGTGAGCTGGCATCGCTCGGCATGCGCCAGTCACCGCGCGGGCTGAGCGTGACCGAGCCCACCTTGGGACCGTCGGGCAGGCAACTGCGCTTAAACTGCTGGGCAAAGAAGCGACGGTAGAACGTACGCAGCCACGTGTGGATGGTTGGCTCGTCGTAGACGCCCTCAAAGCTCTTGAGCGCCATGCGGTAGATCTTGCCCGGCTCAAAGCCAAAACGCAGCAGGTAGTAGAGGAAATAGTCGTGCAGCTCGTACGGACCCACCAGGTCCTCAGTCTTCTGGGCGATCTCGCCATCGCCCGTCGGCGGCAAAAGCTCGGGCGACACCGGCGTGTCGAGAATATCGAGCAGCGTGGTGGCGATGCGACCGCCAAAGACATCGGCAGCATAACGAACCAGATGGCGCACGAGCGTCTTGGGCACGCTTGCGTTGACGGCATACATGCTCATATGGTCACCGTTGTAGGTAGCCCAGCCGAGCGCCAGCTCGGACAGATCGCCCGTGCCGATGACAAAACCGCCGGCCTGGTTGGCCAGATCCATCAGAATCTGTGTGCGCTCGCGCGCCTGGCTGTTCTCGTAGGTCACGTCCTGGACCGCCGGGTCGTGCTCGATGTCCTTAAAATGCTGCTCCACAGCCGCGTGAATCGAGACCTCGCGGAAGCTCACACCCAGGTCGCGGGCAAGTGACTCGGCATTGGACTTGGTACGATGTGTCGTTCCAAAGCCCGGCATGGAGACAGCCGTAATGCCCGTGCGTGGCAGGCCAAGGGCGTCGAACGCGCGAACGGTCACGAGCAGCGCCAGCGTGGAATCGAGGCCGCCCGAAAGGCCGATGACGGCAGCCTTAGTGCCCGTGTGGGCAAGGCGGGTCTTAAGGCCGGCGGTCTGCAGGTCGAGGATGGTCTCGCAGCGCTCGGCCAGGTCGCCGTGGTCTGCCGGGACGAAAGGCGCGCGCGGGAAGACGCGGTCGATGTCGCAGGCATCGCGCAGCGCGGGTTCCTCTGCGAGCGTGCCCTCAAACGAGAACTCAACGGTCGTGGCCTCCGGTGCATCATCCGGGCGCGTCCACGTCGTCGAGCGGCGACGCTCGGCCACCAAGCGGTCAAGATCAACATCGGCCACCGCCATGTCGCAGGTGAGCAGCTTGGTCGCGGCGAGCTTGGAGCCGTTTTCGTAGACGAGGTTCTCCCCCGCAAAGACCATATCGGTTGTGGATTCGCCCTCGCTCGCGTCCGCGTAGGCATAGGCGCAGTAGAGGCGCGCACTCTGGTTGGAAATAAGGCTACGGCGGTAGTCTGCCTTGCCGATAATCTCGTCGGAAGCAGAAGGATTGAGGATCACCGTTGCGCCGGCAAGCGCCATCTCGGTCGAAGGGGGCGCCGGCACCCACAGGTCCTCGCAAACCTCAACGCCAAGCACCATGTCCTCGGCACCCTCGTCACAGCAACGGTAAATGAGTCCCGAGCCAAGTGGCACCGGACCCTGACCGGCAAATTCGATCCACATGGGATCGGCGGGGGCCGGAGCAAACCAGCGGTGCTCGTAGAACTCGCCGTAATTGGGCAGATATTTTTTGGCCGTCAGACCCAAAAGCTCGCCCGCGCAGCACACGGCGGCGCAGTTGTAGATGTTCTCGGCTACCGCAACGGGCAAACCAACCGTAAAGACGATCGGCAGCTCGCGGGTTTCATCGAGAACATGCGCCAGCGCAGCCTCACAGGCATGCAACAGCGTGCGGTTATGGAATAGGTCGGCCGCGGTATAGCCGGTCAGGTTAAGCTCGGGCAGCACGAGCGCACGTACGCCGCGCTCGGCAGCCTCGCGAACAGCCGTCAGTGCCACCTCGGCATTGCCCTCGACATCGGCCACGCGAATCCGCGGCGAAGCCGCCGCCACACGCAAAAAGCCATCAGACTGAGAAAGGTGAAGATCCATGAGAACACTCCCGTGCGTAGCCGCCGTTCTAAACATAATTAGCGAGTCCCATTGTAGTTCAATCGCCATGCTCGACCGCATCCCACCGATTTGGTGAGCTATTGATAACTTGATGGTATCTGGCAAACGACATACGCGATTCACATTGAATGGGTACCCTGATGGCTACATGAAACGAAGCAGATTTACACCGGGAGGACCCCGTATGACGACCAAGTACACCGATGCGCCGCGCACGCGCGTCATGACTCCCGCCGCACTCAACAACGGCATCCACGAAAACCAATCCATCGGCCAGACCATGGCCATCGCGCCCAAAAAAGGCCTGTTCGATGATATTTCCATTCCCCAGATCATCGCCGGTGCCGCGGCTGCGGCCACAAGCGTTGCGCTTGCCTCCAAGATTGGCATCGCCGGCTCGGTGATCGGTGCCGCCGTGAGCTCGGTCATCACCGTCGTGTCTTCGCAGGTCTATCGCCACTTTATCTCCGCCAGCGCCGAGGCTATCAAAGGAACGCACGCCGCCGTCGACTATCCCGCCGGTGCCTACGAACCCGTTGAGCCCAATGCCGACGAGCACCTCGGCGGAGCTGCGACCACGCAGGAGATGCGCCAGATTGCGGGACGCGCGACCACGGCCCGCGTCGCCCCCAACAGCCTGCGCGCCAAGGCCGCGGCAGAACGCAGCCAAACGCAAAAGAAGGTCATCATCTTCTCGGTCGCCATTGCGATCGTTACGGTCATTGCCTGCGCCGGTGCCATCCTTATCACCACTGCCGGCGAGGGTTTGGGCGCACGCCCCGACCCGATTCTGTCATCGCGCACGACCGAAAACGATACAAACGGCAACGATCAATCGCAGGACCAGCAGGCACAGTCGGGCGAAACGCAGGACAGCTCCACCTCCGCCGATTCGTCTTCGAACGCGCAAAACCAGTCGCAGGGCACCGATTCCTCCACGACCAACAACGGCACTCAGTCCGGCACAACTGACTCAAGTCAGACGACCGACGGCTCACAGCCGAGCACGGGCGACCAGACGGGCAGCAACGCATCGGGAACGGGCACGGCCGACAGCAGCACCAGCAGCTCAAACGGCACCGCATCTGGCACAACGTCTGACAGTGCAAGCCAGGGCACGGCATCGGGCAACTAGGTGCTCCATCCCACAAATAGACGACCTGCATAGCGGGCGCGAATCGACTACGGTTCGCGCCCGTTTGCCTTGGGCGCCGCCATGGCAGACCCCGGACGATGGTAAGATGCTCTACGTGTGTAAAGAGGAGATTTGCCATGAGCAAGACAATAGTTAAGCCCACGTTGTCGTTGGGCAACCATATCTATCTGTACCGTCTGCTTCGTGACGCGATTGGATGCGGCAAGCAGACGTTTATGACACAGGTCGAAGAAGCGCTCGCCGCCGGCGATATGGCTGCTTGCGACCTGGGTTTTAAGTCCACGCGCGAATTGCTCGAGGAGCTCGACGACTGCATTAAGCTGACCGTCTTTAAAGGTGGTCGCCTGTATGCCACCGTCATCGCCAACGAAGCTTGGGATGCGGTCCTTGCCAAGGGTGAAGACAAGCCCAAGGCCGCCAAGGGTGCCAAGCAGTCCTACAAGAAGAAAAAGCGTGGCGAGAAGGACCTCAAGGCCGTGCGCCCCAAGCACGTCAAGCGTCCCGAGCCTGAGCCTGTTGTTGAGGTCGAGGCCGCGCCGGAACCTGAAGTGGAGATTGAAGTCGTTGTTGAGACAGCGGTAGAAATCGAAGCCGAAATTGCCGCCACGATCGATTCCGAAGCTACGTCCGAGCAGGAAGCCATCGTGGAAACTGGCGAGACTCCTGAATCGGCAATCGAAGATCCAGCCGACCAGCCCGAAACACCTGTGTTCCAAAACAGTGACATCTTTGGCGACGCTGCCGAGGATGGTCAGCCCGACGAACCCGTTGAGCAGGACACATCCGCAGCGACGCCGGAGCCCGAGGCACCCCAGCCCGCCATTTCGCTCACCGTGGTCTACGACCCCGAGAACGCCAACGCCGGCATCACCACCATGGCATCCACGCCCGTCGAGGCAAAGCCGAGCGTCGAGAACGAGAGCACGATGCAATCTGAGGTTGAAACCGCGGTTGCAGACACGCCCGCTACCTGTCTCTTATACACATCTCCGAGCCCACGAGACCGTACTAGA
>CALGKS010000356.1 GCA_937930475.1 uncultured Collinsella sp.
GTGGAAGGTGATGTCAAGGGACTCGCGCTTGCATTCCTCGGTCGCGCAGCCCGTAGCCATCACGAGGGCGCCGAGGGTGAGTTCGTCGAGCGCCCAGCCACCGGCACAAGGCTTGCAGCAGCCAAAGACCAGGCCGTCAACGCCGGCGCTTACAGCAAGGCCCAGGTCCATCTCCATCATGCGCAGCTCGTCCTGGTTGTAATGAAAGTCGCCACCACGCGGACGAATCATGCACATCACTCGCGCGTCATGCTCGTGAGCATAGCTGACCGTAGCGCTAATAACGCCGGCGGAAGGCGTGGTGCCACCGACGGCGAGGTTGTCACACAGCTCAATGCGACCCGCACCGGCCTCGATGGCCGCCGGCACCCGCTCAAAGTTCTCGGCACAAAACTCGTACAGCATAGATAGGCCCCCAAAGACAGCAGATGTTTTCCGACGGGCATTGTCACACATCCCAATGAAGTTGCGGTGGAATAGGGACTGCTTTGCCGTCTAGAGCCCTCATTTAGTCCCTATTTCACCGCAACTTAGAATGATTCCCTGGGGACGGCGCAGCTGGCCGAAAAATGTTGCCGATAGTGAATGTTGCGCAACAAGATTTCGGAATCCCGATTAACCATGGCAGTATCGACATTCATATTTAGAGGAAAGGATCGCCATGTTTAAGAGCATCCAAAAGAGTGGAAGGATCGCAGCAGTCGCCATCGGCCTGGTCGCGGCCTTGTCTCCGCTCGCAGCCCCTCCCGCAGCATTAGCCGGCGGCAGCGTACCGACGCCCGAGCTTGAGAAGTCATATAGCTTCAAGACCAGCAGCAACGTCTCTTATATCGTTTCGAGCACCAATACAGAGTACGGTTATTTGTATGATCTCGACGATGACGGCAACATTAAGCGGATTTCCCTCATCGATTTCAACGATGGCAGCGCGAGCCCCGTTGCCATCCCGGAGAAAAGCCTTGATTCCGCATGGTGCACAGGTAACGATCGGCTCCACTGGGTAGACGGTAACAATGTGGTTATATTCTCTCCGAATAGCCAAACCCAGACAGCGCATCCCATCTTTTCAACCAAGTACGACGACAGCTATGCATACATCTCCAAAGATGGCAAAAGAGCGGTCATAGGACACTGGGTGAACGATAGTGATGAATACGGGCTTAAAGAAGTCGAAGTCTATGACCTTAAGACCGACAAGTTAATCAACACGTACCAAGCAAAAAAAGATGATTCCTGGTTCGGCTGGACAAGCGACATGAGCCGTCTATATATCATGCAAAGCAATACCAAGAAAGGCGTGGTTGCGCTTAGGGTTTTTAACTGCGATACAGGATCTACGGGGCTGAAAACCGTTGACGTAAAGAAAGACGACCAGTCCTATGATATTGACCGTATACTCTCCAGGTCTGACTCGAATAGTATTTATCTTTCAAACGAAACCACGTTAATTAAAGCTGACCGCGATGGGAATATGAACGTACTATTTAACGATGACGAGCATTCCCCCGATCCCAATTCATCATACTCGTCTGAGTTTCTTCCCATCTATGTTAAGCATGGGTCGAACGATCTTTTTGAAGAGGATGACGGTGATTACTATCTGAATGAAAAAAATGCCGACCTTGGTGTTTTCGACCCGAATAGCGGCGAGATCATCAACTCAATTGCTTTTCCCTTTGGCGATGGATACCTCAGTGATATTTCGAGCGACGGCAGTTTCGTGCTTGGAACAAGCTCAGATGATGATAAATCCTCGGCATGTTTGGTCAACGCTCAAACCGGAGCTAAGAGTGAATTTGATTCTTCTTCGTCCGACCTGTGGTTCATAAACGGTGATCGCAACATTGTGAAAATCTATAACGACGAAAATGATTCCGCTACGCTTCGTGTGAACGTCTATAAGTCGAACATTCCGCATTCGGTGCCTGAGGATGTGCTCTATTTTGTCCAGAATCATCTGCCGTTTGTCATTGGCGGTGGCGTGGCGATCATCCTCATCATCGGTGGCACGATTGTTGTCCTTTGCATCCGCAAGAAGCGTGCGAAGGCCGCGAACGGTGCGGTAGCTGCAGCGCCCAAACCTCAACGCAAACAGCGTCGTCGCCAGAAGCGCGCCCAGCAGAACGTCGTAGCGCCCACGGCACCGGCCATGCAAGCAGCTCCGACCGAGCCTGTCCGCTTCTGCCGTCACTGCGGAACCCCACTCGTGCCCGAAGCCCAGTTCTGCCCCACATGCGGGCAAAAGGTAGACTAACGAACAAAACTCGATAGACCTCAACCACCAAGGCCCCGTTCCGGCACATTCCAGAACGGGGCCCTATTTTGATGCAGGGGGGGGGATGACGGCCTAGTCGTTGGGGACGTTCTTAAACGACTAGTCATTCAAGAACGTCCCCAACGACTACTCCGGCAACGTCAATGTTTTGGCAACGACAGCGAGCGAGCCGCATTTGAGACAAGGTGACGTGAAACGAAAGGGCGCTGACCTTCTGGTCGCG
>CALGKS010000357.1 GCA_937930475.1 uncultured Collinsella sp.
GCCGAGCATGCGGGCCCGCGCGGCATTCGTCTAGTGCTCGAGGCCCTGCAGCCGGTTGAGTCGATGATCGTGAACTCGGCGGCGGATACGAAGCGCATGATCGAGATGGTCGGGCATCCGGCGCTTAAGGCGTGTCTTGATATGGGCGCCATGGCGGTGGCGGGGGATACCATCGATGATTATTTTGATGCGCTCGGCGATGACGTTGCCCACGTGCACTTTGTCGATGTTTCGGCAGATGGCACCACGCATCTTGCCTGGGGTGACGGCGACCGCGATATGCGTGCCGACCTGGATAGGCTGGTGGCACGTGGCTATCGCGGCGTGGTTTCGGCCGAGACCTACGATGAGCAGTACTTTGCCAATCCCGCGGCAGCCGACGCTCAGGTTATGGCGGAGTATCGACGCGCGATTGGCGCCTAGGCGGGACGGGGCGTCGAGCTGCCGTTCGGCAGTTTTTAGCTCGGTACTCTTTGGGAAACGGGACGCGCTTTCCGGTTGAGGCTTCTGGCGGAAAGCGTGTCCCGGAATCCCGGCTCAGAATGGGATACCGTTTCTCGATGGAGGGCAAATGGAAAGTTCATCCCGGAATGGCCGCTCAGAACGGGATGTAGTTTCCGGTAGAAGCCTTAGCGGAAAGCGTGTCTCGGAATTGGGGCCTGGAATGGGATGCCGTTTCCCGTTGGGGTGGGTTTCGGAAAGCGTGTCCCACTCTTGAGGCTCATTCTGGGATGCGGTTTCCCGTTGAGGCTTCAAGCGGAAAGCGTGTCCCGGAATGGCCGCTCGAAATGGGACGCGCTTCCCCCTATGTTTCCAAATGAATACGCTGTGAGCCGCGGAAGACGATTCTCCCCGCAAATACTCTAGTATGCTAAAGTACCCAGAAGACCGGCGGAGCTATGCCGGTCTTCTGTTCTATACGAAGCACAGCATGAGGAGGCTCACCAGATGACGGCCACACCGTGGGGATTCCGGGACATATTGCCCGAGGAGGCTCAGGCGCGCGAGGAGATTGCGCTGACGGTGAAGGGCTGCTTTAGGGAGCATCATTACCTGCCGGTCGAAACGCCGCTGCTCGAGGACAAGGGTTCGCTCGAGGAGGGCGGCCGCATCGCGGATACGCCGTTCAAGCTCTTTGATGACGACGGCCGTCTGCTGGTGGTCCGTCCCGATAACACGCTGCCCATCGTGCGCCTGGTCTCGACCCGCATGCGCGCGGCCGACCTGCCGCTGCGCCTGCGCTATGAGGCACCGGTGGTTCGTGAGTGCCAGCGCAATGCCGGTGGCTCACGCCAGTTTACGCAGCTGGGCTTTGAGCTTATCGGTGCGGGCGATACCGCGGGCGATGTCGAGATTGTCTCGCTGGTCGCCGAGGGCGTGCGCAAGCTGGCGCTGCCCGATGCGCGCGTCATCGCAGGTAGCGTGCGTCCGTTTAAGGAGCTGCTCGCGGCGTGCGAGGATCGCGAGCTGGCTGCCGAGGCCCTGCGTTGTGTGCACGCCAACGACTTTGTGGGCCTCGATGCCCGCGTGGCGGCAAGCGCCGAGCCCGAGGCCGTCAAGGCTGCCATCAGCGAGCTGCCGCGCTTACACGGCGGCGCCGAGGTGCTCGACCGCGTGGATGCGCTACTGGCGGCGGCCGGTATCGTCGCGCCGCTCACGCGCGAGCTGCGAGCCCTGGTTGAGGGCCTGGCTCCCGAGGACGCCCAGGTGCTGTCCTTCGACTTCTCCATCATGAATTCCTTCGATTACTACACCGGCCTGGTCTTTAAAGCCTATGCCGGTGGCCTGCCCGATCCGGTGGGTTCGGGCGGTCGCTATGACTCCATCTTTACCGGCGCGTTTGGCGAGGGCATCGAGGTGCCGGCGGCGGGCTTCGCCTTTTCGCTCGAGCGCCTGGAGGCCGCGCGTACCTCGGCCGAGGACGCTGCCTCCGATGGCGACCACGCCGTTGGACGTGGCGCCGAGGGCCCGCTGCGCATCGCCGTGCCCAAGGGCTCGCTTAAGGCCGATACCCTCGACGTGCTCGAGGCCGCGGGCTTGGACGTCTCCGAGCTGCGCGATCCCGGCCGCCATCTGATTGTGCGCGGTCGCGACACGCGTGCCGGCGAGGGCACGGTCGGCGACATTGAGTTTGTCATCGTGCGCCCCAGCGACGCGCCGGCCTTTGTGGGCTGCGGCGGCGCCGACTGCGGCATCTGCGGCTGGGACTCGCTCATCGAGGCAGACCTCAACCTGCTGCAGCTGGTCGATCTGGGCTACGGTCTGTGCACCTTTATCGAGGCTGAGCCCGCGTGGCGCGCCGGCCAGGCCGAGCGCAACTATGCCCGTCGCGGCTCGCTGCGCGTGGCCACCAAGTACCCGCGCATCGCGAGTGCCTGGTATGCCGAGCGCGGCGTGAATGCCGACATCGTTTCACTGCACGGCAATATTGAGTTGGGCCCCATTGTCGGCATGACCGACCGCATCGTGGACATTACCGCCACGGGTGCGACCCTGCGCGACAACGACCTGGTCATCACTGGGCGCATTATGGATTGCACGGCCCGCTTCTTCGTCAACCCGGGTGCCGCACGCCTCGATCCGCGCGTGCGCAACCTGGCCGATCGTCTGGCGGCGGCCGTGAAGGACAAGCATTTTGAGCCCGTCGCGGGCTCGGCACAATAGCGCGAGCGCGCACGGGCGCCCCCATATCCGGGCTGCGGACCGATTGGTGCCGCTGCCCGGTATCTCGTTTTTCAAACGCAACCTCAACCGATAGGGGATACCGATATGAAGACCATCAAACTTGCTCCCGGCGAGCGCCTCGTCACCAATCAGCTCAACCGCAAGGGCGTGCTGCCGCAAAATATCGTCGACGCCGCCCGGGATATCGTGGCCAACGTGCGTGCTAACGGCGATGCGGCGGTGCGCGATTATTGCCAGCGTTTTGACGGTGTTGAGCTGCAGAGCTTCCGTCTGCCGCAGGAGCAGATCGATGCCGCGCTCGAGGGCCTCGACCCGGCCTTTGTCGCCGCACTCGAGAAGGCTGCGCGCCAGATTCGCGAGTTCCACCAGCGCGAGGTCGAGCAGAGCTGGTTTACCACGCGCCCGGACGGCACGATGCTCGGCGTTAAGGTGACCCCGCTCGCAGCTGCCGGCATCTATGTGCCGGGCGGCCGTGCGCAGTATCCCTCCACCGTGCTCATGAACGCCATTCCCGCCAAGGTGGCTGGCGTCAAGCGCGTGGTCATGGTGACCCCGCCGCAAAAGGATGGCCTGATCAGCCCGTATACACTCGCGGCTGCCAAGCTCGGCGGCGTGGATGAGATCTATATGGTGGGCGGCGCCCAGGCCGTGGCCGCGCTGGCGTACGGCACCGAGACCATTCCGCGCGTCGACAAGATCACCGGCCCGGGCAATGCCTTTGTCGCCGCGGCCAAGCAGATCGTGTCGGGCGATGTGGGTATCGACATGGTCGCCGGCCCGTCCGAGGTCTGCGTGCTGGCCGACGCCACGGCAAAGCCCATGGTGGTCGCTGCCGACCTGATGGCCCAGGCCGAGCACGATCCGCTGGCTGCCTGCTATCTGGTGACTTGCGACGAGCAGTTTGCGCGCGAGGTCGAGGCCGGCATCGATATTCTGGTCGCGCAGTCGCCGCGCGCCGAGATCACGCGTGCCTCGCTCGACAACGAGGGCACCATCGTGGTGGCCGCCGATATGGCCGCCGCCGTCGAGGCCGTGAACACCGTGGCGCCCGAGCACCTGGAGCTGCACTGCAAGGACGCGATGGGCCTGCTCGGCGGCATTCGCAACGCCGGCGCCATCTTTGTGGGCGCCTGGAGCTCCGAGCCGCTCGGCGATTATGTTGCCGGCCCCAACCACACGTTGCCGACCGGCGGCACGGCCATGTTCTCCAACCCGCTTTCGGTCGAAGAGTTCGTCAAGCGCTCGAGTGTCATTTGCTATACGCCCGAGGGCCTGCTCTCCGACGCTCCCGCGACGCAGCGCCTGGCCGAGGCCGAGGGCCTGTGGGCGCACGCGCTTTCGGCCGCACTGCGCCGCCGCGTGCTGGAGCAGGGCGAGGATGCCGTGAGCGCCGCGTCGCTGGCTACGGCCGACCTGACTAAGGTTGCCTGGCCGGGCGACGCCGTGGCGACGGTTGCCGAGGGCGTGGACCTGGCGGCTGCGGGCGCGGATGGCGCTGGCGCGACCGGCGGGGAGGCCTAATATGGCCGAGCTCACACCTCGCATGAAGGAGCTCGTCCAGCCTTACTTGGCTGGTATTGAGCCCTATGATCCCAACTTTACGCCCACGCGCATCAACCTTTCGGCCAACGAGAACACCTATCCCGTGCCGGCCGGCGTACGCGAGGCGGTCGATGCGGCGCTTGTCGCCACCCCGCTCAATCGCTATCCCGATCCCATGTCCAACGACCTGCGCGACGAGCTGGCCGCCTGGCATGGCGTGACGCGCGAGAACATCTGCGTGGGAAACGGCGGCGACGAGCTGCTCTATAACTATCTGCTGGCGTTTGGCGGCGCGGGACGGACTCTGCTCAACTGCCCGCCGTGCTTTAGCGAGTACGCGTTCTTTGCGTCGCTGTGCCAGACCGAGGTGCGCGACGTGTGGCGTGACCCGGCGACTTTTGAGCTCGACCAAGCGGCTGTGCTCGCGGCGGCGCCCGAGTGCAACCTGGCCATCGTGACCTCGCCCAACAATCCCACGGGTGATGTGGCTCCGCTCGACTTTGTCGCGGCGCTGTGCGATGTGTGCCCCGGCATGGTGATGGTCGACGAGGCCTACGTGGAGTTTGCCGACGATTCGTTTGGCGCGGCCACCACGGCGCAGGGGCTTATCGCCGAGCATCCCAACCTGGTGATTCTGCATACGTTGTCCAAAGCGTTTGGCGCTGCCGGTACGCGTCTGGGTTACGTTATCGCGGCGCCGGAAGTCATCGACGTGTTCGCGGCGATTCGCCAGATCTATTCGGTCAATGTGCTGAGCCAGGCCGCCGCGCTTGCCTGCGTGCGTGCCCGCGATGCCTACGCGCCCGTGGTGGCGCAGGTCGCATCCGAGCGCGAGCGCGAGCTGTGCGCCCTGCGCGCAATGGCTGCCGAGGGCATGCCCGTGGAGGCATGGCCGAGCGCGGCGAATTTTGTGCTCGTGCGCACGCCGCATGCCACGCGCGTGCGCGAGCGTCTGCGCGACGAGTATTCGATTCTGGTGCGCGACTTTAGCTATGCGCTGGGGCTTGCGGGCTGTCTGCGCATTACCGTGGGTACGCCGCGGGAAAACGACGAGGTGCTGGCTGCGTTTGCCGCGCTGGTGAAGGAGGAGATGTAGATGGGCCGTTATGCCGAGGTAACCCGTAAGACGGGGGAGACCGATATTGTCGTCAAGCTCGACCTGGATGGAACCGGTGCGTGTGATATCTCGACCGGCGTGCCGTTTTTCGACCACATGCTTAACGCCTTTGGCCGCCATGGTTTGTTTGATTTGACGGTGCGCGCGGTGGGCGACGTCGAGGTCGATGCGCACCACACCGTTGAGGATACGGGCATTGTGCTGGGCGAGGCGTTTTGCCAGGCGCTGGGTGACAAGGCGGGCATTACGCGCTTTGCCGATGCGGCGATTGCCATGGACGAGACACTCGTGATGGCCGCCGTGGATATCTCGGGTCGCGGGCAGGCCTACTGCGAGCTGCCCGTGCCGACCGAGCGCGTGGGCAGCTTCGATACCGAGCTAGCCGTCGAGTTCTTCTACGCCTTTACGCGTGACGCCAAGCTCACGCTGCACGTGCGCGAGCTGGCGGGCGGCAACTCGCATCACATTATCGAGGCCGCCTTTAAGGCCGTGGGCCGCACGATGCG
>CALGKS010000358.1 GCA_937930475.1 uncultured Collinsella sp.
GCGCAGGACTGTAGAGCAGCAAACTTAATGCCCGGCCCGCCGGGGCCACGCGTCCCTAATTGTTCAGCATGCGGTCGAAGCTTCCCGAGTCGCCATCCCGATAGTCGGCGGTCATCAGGATCTCCTGCGGAATACGCCCGCCCTCACGCAGCACGTTGCGGAATTGCACGCGCGTGACCATGGGCAGATCCTTAATCGTGGCGGCCAGATTCTGCGGCACGCCCTGGTTGGCAGCCGCGGGCTCGCACGCGCCGCCGGCCTTCACGCGGCGCTTATGCTCGGCAAGCATGGCGCGATACATGCCGGCATGCAGGCGAATCTCAACAACGTTGGCGTTGCGGGCCTGCTCGACGATGCGTGCACCCTCTCGATCGATATCGCCCACGTAGTAGACATAGCTAAAGCGATAGCCGATCTCGGCCAGATAATCATCCAGTGCGTGTGAGACGCTCGCCTTGCAGCCGCCGCCAAAGATCACGCCGCCCACCTTAGTGCCAAAAAGCTTGGCATGTTTGCGGCCACGCAGAAGCTTGACGATTTCGTCGTAGGTATCCAAGTTCTCGACCATAATGAACGGCTTGTCGGCGCCCAGCGTAAAGAAGCCCGTAAAGTGCACCGGACGGTTGGGAGCGACCTTGATCGCCTGCATGCTGATGCCCTTTTCGGTCATGCGCCTGATCAGGCGCTCGCCATGCTTGCCGTCAAAAGCCTTTTCGTCATTGAAGATCTGGTAGGCGCGCTGGCGGCGCGAGGCAACCGGAGTATCGGCACCGCGGTTTTGCTCGACCCAAGCCTGGATGATTGCGATTTCCTCGGCAATCTTGCGATTGGACATCTCGTTGTGCTGGGCGCGCGGAGGAGCTGTCTTGCCGTCCTTGCCCTCGACCTTAACGATCTGGGTCTGCTGTTCCTTAATTTTGGAGAGCGCCGTGGGCGTGGGGACGACCTTGAGCAGCTGCCTGCCCAGGACGCGGGCCAGGGCAAACGCCGAAACCTCGCTATGGGTAGTCGATTCAGCCCGCTGGGCAGCCGTATCTGCTGCGGCAGACTCGGGTTTCTTCTGAAACTTGTGCTTAGAATCGCCTTGGACATTGCGCTCACGTTTCGAAGTAGACATCTGCTTCTGCGAACGCTCGGGCTTGCCCTCCTTCGCCGGCTGACGCTTGGGCTGCCCCATCGGAGCATCCACCTTCGCATCTTCGTCGCGCGGCGCTACATTCTCGGCGGCATCCTGAGCGTTAGAGCTGCGACCGCCACGATGACGACGGCGGCGATGCTTGCTCGAAGTACCCTCCCCCGTCTGTTCAGCCGCAGGTTGCTGGCCCTGAGTCTCCGTATCGGAAGCAGCCTGCTCATCAACAGGCTTCTGTTCACGGACTTCCGGCTCGGCAGACTTCACGGCCTTCTCGGCCCGCGCCTCCGGAACCTGATTGACCTTCTCCTGACGCTTTACAGGGTACGCGCGACCTGCAAAGCCGCGACCGGGACGGCACGAGTCTGAGGCCTTCTTGGCCGGCTTCTCGGAATCGTCCGCAGCCTCGGCAGCCTCCTTGGCATCGCGCACAACGTCCTGCTGCGCAGCCTTAAAGTGAGCACCGCGACGACGCTTGGGCTCTTGGGCCTCCACGGGCTTTTGCTCCTTCACAGGCTCCTGCGGCTCGACGACAGGCTCGTTCTCGACAACCTCGGTAACGGCCCCATCCTTTTGAGCAACGGCGCGACGGAAGCGCTCCTGCTGAGCGCGGCGTTGCGCATCACGCTTGCCGCCCCCGCCAAAGCCGCCGCGACCCGCCTTGGCGGTAAAAGCGCGAACGACGTTTTCATCGAGCAGCTCGTCAGTATCGATATGCTCACGCGGGGCAACTTCTTCCGCAGCAGACACTTCAACAGAATCCTCGACAGGCTGCTCCTGGGCATCATGAATCTCGGCATTGATGGTATAGAACGCCGGGCGGCCGTTAATGCCGCTGCCCTCGATCTTGGTCACAATCTTTGCCGCGATAAGCTCATCGCGCATCGCCTTGGTATCACATTCCTTATCAACGGAGCGGAAAATCTGTGCCAGCGCGCTCGACTTAATCTTGAGCGCTTTGCGACAGAGCAGGTCGTAAGCAACCAGCTTGGCGCGCTCGACAGAAAGCGACGTCTGGCTGCTCAGGCGCTCAGCCAGGGCATCGACATTGTTTTGGTTATCGGAATATACCGTCTTAGCCACGGGGTCCCTTTCATATGTACACATATACGTCTATATGGTACAACGCGCGAGCCTATCCACGCAAAACATCTGCGAGGACGCCCTTGCATCACCCGTTCTCGCATGAAAAAAGACCGGGCCCGCGTTCTGCGGACCCGGTCTTTCCGAGTCATAGAGATGGAGGATTCAATCCGTCCGATCGGCTAAGCCTTGGCGGCCTCAGCATCGGCAGGAGCCTCAGCAGCAGCGGCGCGACCATACTCGGCCTTGCCCATCTCGGACCACTCGGGTTCCTCGTCGGGCATGGAACCGGCCTCCTTGCCGAAGAACTCCTTGAGGCAGTTGACGGCAACGATGAGGCCCAGGACCATCAGCAGGACGGCAAAGACGAGCTGCAGGCCCTTGGTAGCGGCGACGGAGACGGCAGCCGTGGTGGCGGTAGCCGGGATAGTACCGAAGAAGCCAAACTGCTGGACAGCGGTCATGCAGCCCATGGCGCTCTGGACCAGCGAGGTGAAGGTGCAGCAGAGCAGGAAGACGACGGGCACGTAGAGCATCCAACCCTTGCGACCGGTGCACTTGCAGAACACGGCGAGGGTAATCATGGTCATACCGCCGAGCAGCTGGTTAGAAGCACCAAAGAGCGGCCAGATGTTGGCATAGCCACCAAATGCGAGGGCGAGGCCAGGAAGCAGGGTAACAACCGTGGCGAACCAGGGGTTGCCGAGGACCCTCATGTAGCCGGCCTTGGACTCGATGGCCAGGGCGTCGTTGGTCTGGGCAAAGAACTCGGAGAACGAGGTGCGAGCGATGCGGGCGACGGCATCGAGCGAGGTCAGGGCCAGAGCGGAAACGTTCATGGTCATGAATACGGTTGCGAGCGTGCCGTCAACACCGAAGGCCTGCATACCGCGGGAGATGCCGGCGGCAAAGATCTGGAACGGGGTGGAAGCGACACCGGCGTTGAGGGCGCCGGTACCGGCGGTGTTCATATCGGAGAACATGATGCCGGCGACGATGATGGCAAGGATGCCGACGAAGGACTCGACGATCATGGCGCCATAGCCGACCTTGACGGCGTCCTGCTCCTTCTCTACCTGCTTGGAGGAGGTACCAGAAGAAACGAGGCTGTGGAAACCGGAGAGAGCGCCGCAGGCAACGGAGACAAACAGGACCGGGAACATCATGCCGGAAGCAGTGGAGAAGCCGGTGAAGACCGGAGCGGTGATGGTGGCCTGGCCGTTAACGCCCAGGACGACGATGCCGAGGACAGCGCAGACGATCATGACGATCATCATGATGGAAGTGAGGTAGTCACGCGGGGTCTTGAGCATCTGGATGGGCATAGCGCCAGCGAAGACAAGGTAGACCATGACGACGGCGAACCACTGGAACTTATCCAGGTAGACCGGGAACTGCATACCGACGGCGAACATGAGAACCATGAGGACCACGCCGGTGACGAACTCGGCAGCGCCGGTGAGGTTGAACTTCTTCTGGGCCCAACCAAAGGCGATAGCGACGAAGGTGAACAGGATGGAGATGGTACCAGCGCAGCCGGCGGCATAGGACTTGGTGAAGTCGATGGCACCGGTAGCGGCACCAGAAGCGTCAACGGCCGGGGTGAACATGAACGTCTTGCAGACCATGTCGGTGAAAGCGGCGATGACGATGATGCAGAACAGCCAGCAGAACAGCAGGAACAGGCGACGGCCGGTCTTGCCGATGTACTTCTCGATGAGCTGGGCCAGGGACTTGCCGTTGTTCTTCATCGAGGCGTACAGGGCGCCAAAGTCGTGGACGGCGCCAAAGAAGATGCCGCCGACGAGGACCCAGAGCACGACGGGAAGCCAGCCGAAGGCCATGGCGACGATCGTACCCGTGACAGGGCCGGCACCGCAGATCGAGCTGAACTGGTGCGAGAACGCGGTAAAGGCGGAGACGGGCGAGAAGCTGTTGCCGTCCTTCATGCGCTTGGCCGGCGTGAGGGCCTCTTTGTCAACGCCCCACTTGTTGGCCAGCCATCGGCCATAGCCCAGATAGCCGCAAGCGAGCACCGCCGCGGCCACAACCATGAGCAAAACTCCGTTCATTACATTTCCTCCTCTAAAAAGAACTACTCAGACATAAAAAATGAGGGCCGTCGGTTGCGCTCGACGGCCCTCATCTTCATCAGCCGCCCGTTATCGTACGGGCTAGCTGTATGTGCTAACCCGCATCAGATAATTACTACGCTGATAATGTTTAGCTGATGCGTGAACATGTCTGAGAAATCCTCTTCAATCATGATGCGAACGATCCGTGCGGTTCACATCCCCCAGTGGATGAAACGCAGTATGAAACTTTATTTACCTAAAGTCAACGCAGATTTGTAATGAATTTTCAACCTTTTTTGGATTTCTCGGTATAAAACGCCACTGACCTCGGACTTTACCCAACGACAGTTTTTGCTTGAGAGATGCCCCCGAAACCTTGCTGGACGTTGTCGACGCCAAACCAGCTCAGAAGCTATATCGATACAGAAAGGTCCCCGGCCGGAGGGGCCGGATATAAGGTTTATCGCGAGTTCCGCACGCAAAGAAGGCCACATTAAGTGGCCTTCGTCTTGCGCAGGACTGTAGAGCAGGAAACCTTATATCCGGCCCCTCCGGTCGGGGACCGCGCCTTTGCGACTACAGCGTCATGTTCGGATCGGCGTCGACGTCGAACGGCGAGATTTCTCCTCGGTCGAATTTACGGCGGGCGACCTCCGCGATCATGGCGGCGTTGTCGGTGCATGCCGAGAGAGGCGGCACCGTCACGCGAATGCCCTGGCGCCCGAGCTTCTTGATCATCATCTCGCGCAGATGCGGGTTAGCCGAGACGCCGCCGCCGATGCAGTACTCCTTGCATCCGGTGGCATGCAGCGCGTTCTTGGCCTTCTTGTACTGAACGTCAAAGACCGCGGCCTCAAACGAAGCCGCCAGGTCGGGCAGATGAATCGTACGCCCGGCTTTGGTCTCCTGCTCAATGTAGAGCGTCACGGCCGTCTTAAGGCCCGAAAGCGAGAATCGATAGTCTCCCCTACTATTGAGCGCGCGGGGGAAGTCAATCGCGCGGGGATTGCCCGTCTCGGCCAGCTTGGAGATGATGGGGCCGCCGGGATAGCCCAGACCCAGCGCCTTAGCCACCTTGTCGAAGGCCTCACCCACGGCGTCGTCGAGCGTCTCGCCGAGCACCTCGTAGTCACCCCACGCCTTGACGTGAACAAGCATGGTATGACCGCCCGAGACGAGCGTGAAGATAAACGGCGGCTTGAGATCGGGCTGCGCCAGCAGGTTGGCGAACAGATGACCTTCCAGATGGTTGACGCACACGAGCGGTTTACCGGCGGCATAGGCAAAGCCCTTGGCGAAGGCGACGCCCACCACCAGAGCACCCACCAGGCCCGGACCCTGTGTCACGCCAACAGCGGCGAGTTCGCTCGGCGCGATGGCTCCGCCCTCAAGACCAAGCGATGCCGCGGCATCCTCGAGCGCCGCGTCCACGACGCTCACGATAACCTCAACGTGCTTGCGCGAAGCGATCTCGGGCACTACGCCGCCAAAACGGGCATGAAAATCGATCTGCGTCGAAACCTGATTGGCCAGCATATTACCGTCCGCATCGATAATCGCCACAGCTGTCTCATCGCACGAACTCTCGATAGCAAGCACCAGGCGACGGCGCTCAATTTCGGCGCGCTCCTCAACGGTGCGCTCGGGTGCAGGCAGCGGCCATACACGCTGCTCAGCCGCC
>CALGKS010000359.1 GCA_937930475.1 uncultured Collinsella sp.
CGTCGTGCTGCACGCCGGCGAGATTGTGGCGCCGGCGGGTGCGGGTCTGCTGGCAAGTGCCGGATACGCGAGCGTGAAAGTGCACGCTGCCCCGCGCGTGGGCATCATCTCGCTGGGTACGGAGCTGGTTTCGCCAGGTGAGGTGCCGGCGCGTGGCCAGATTCGCGATTCCAACTCCTCGGCGCTGATGGCCGAGGCACTCGATGCCGGTGCCGAGCCTGTCTTCTATGGCATTGCGCCCGACGACGAGCAGGCGATATTCGAGCTCGTGCACCGTGCGGTGCGCGAGTGCGATTTTGTCATTACGAGCGGCGGGGCCTCGGCGGGCGACTACGATTACGTGACGGCGCTGGTCCAGCGCGAAGGCGAGGTCCTGTTCGATCGCATCTCGATGCGTCCCGGCAAGGCCATTACGTTTGGCCTGCTCGGCGGCAAGCCGTACCTAGGGCTTTCGGGCAATCCGGCGGCGGCGTACGTGGGCTTTGAGATGCTCGCGCGCCCGGCGATTCGCAAGATGCGCGGGTTTGCCGAGGGCGCTCGTCCCGTGCAACAGGCAACGCTGACGCACGGTGTGAAGAAGCGCCAAGACCGCCGCTTCTTCGACCGTGCCACGGTTGCGCGCGATGCCCAGACCGGTGAGCTTATGGTGACCGAGGCGAAGAGCCAAAACTCGGCGCTGCTCGGTACGATGCAGCGCGCGAACTGCCTGCTGCGTATTAACGAGGGCCCGTGCGAGCTCAAACCGGGTGATGTCGTGGATGTTGTTCGTGTCGACCTGCCCGAGGGCACGGTGCTTTAGGAGGAGCGCTATGGAGTTGAAGATTTCGATAGTGACGTGTTCGGACACGCGCAATCTTGCCCAGGACGAGGCCGGAGCCGCGCTCGAGGAGCTTATTGCGGCACAGGGCTGGACGGTCGCGTCACATGTTGTCGTGCGCGATGACGTCGAGGAGATCGGTGCCGCTATCGTGGATGCCGCCGATGAGCGTCATGCCCACGTCGTGCTTACCTGTGGAGGTACGGGGCTTTCGATGCGTGACGTGACGCCCGAGGCGACGCGCGCTGTCTGCAACCGCGATGTGCCGGGCATTGCGGAGGCGATTCGCGCGTACTCGATGACCAAGACGCGCCGCGCCATGCTTTCGCGCGCCGTGTGCATGCAGCGTGGTCATACACTTGTCGTAAACTTTCCCGGATCCACCAAGGCAGCTCGCGAAAGCTGGGAGGCGATTGCCGATCAGCTGGAGCACGCGGCCCAGATGACGGCGGGCGGCGGGCACACCAAATAAGCGGTTTACCTGCGGCGGAGCGACCCGAACGGTTGCTCCGCCTTTTTGTTTGATGCTGAGGTGAAGCCGATGCGCGACGTAATCTGAAAATATATTCTCAGTCGAGAATAATCTCTCACTGCAATTATTCGCGACGAAGTATAATCTGATTACAGAATAAAGCCCGCGGTGGGGTACCCGGGCAAGACGTCCGAAAGGGTTCAAAATGTTCGATATGGTTTCGCGCCGCGGTTTCGTCTCGCTTTCTGCTGCAGCTGCCGTCGGCCTTGGTCTTGCTGGCTGCTCGGGCAACAAGACGTCCGAGCCCGCTGGTTCGGATGCCGGCTCCGCCAAGTCTTCCTCTAAGAAGAAGGCTGTTGAGCTGCAAGTCTTCGCCGCCAACTCGCTCGAGAAGGCTCTGCCCGAGGTCCAGGAGCTCTACACCGACCAGACCGGTACCACCTTTGCCGACACGCAGTTCAAGGCTTCTGGCGACCTTGTCGAGCAGATGAAGGCCGGCGCTGCCGTCGACGTGCTCATCAC
>CALGKS010000360.1 GCA_937930475.1 uncultured Collinsella sp.
GAGCCGGTGGTCCGGCACGCGCAACGCGCGGCCTCGGCAACTTGCAGGCCACGGCAGCGTCTCCCCCACCGCGCCCCGCGCTATACTCGTCCGCATGGATATCAACGCACGCAACATAGCAACACACGCCGCGGACGCGCCAGCGATGCCGCCCGCCTCTGCCCCCGCGCCCGTCGTGGGCCGCTTTGCCCCGTCGCCCTCGGGCCGCATGCACTTGGGCAACGTGTTCAGTTGCCTGTGCGCGTGGCTTTCGGCCCGCAGGCAGGACGGCCGCATCGTACTGCGCATCGAGGACCTGGACGATCGCTGCAAGCGTCCGGAACTTGCCGCTCAACTGATTGACGACCTGGCCTGGCTGGGGCTTGAGTGGGACGAAGGCCCCTACTACCAGCACGATCGCCTGGACTTGTACGAGGACGCCCTGCACCAGCTGCAAGACGCCGGCCTCACCTACCCCTGCTTTTGCACGCGCGCCGAGCTCCACGCCGCGAGCGCACCGCACGCCAGCGACGGCACGCCCATCTATCGCGGCGCCTGCCGAGGCCTTTCTGCCGAGGAGGTTGCCCGCCGCAGCATCCTGCGCGCTCCGGCCACGCGCCTGCGCGTGCCCGCCGTCGACGACCTCGCAGACGATGTGGTCGAATTTGTGGACCGCACGTATGGTGCCCAATGCGAGGCGCTCGCCACCGAATGCGGCGACTTTTTGGTGCGCCGCAGCGACGGCGTGTTTGCCTATCAGCTAGCCGTGGTGGTCGATGACGCCGCCATGGGCGTCACCGAGGTCGTGCGCGGATGCGACCTGCTGGGCTCCACGCCGCGCCAAATCTACCTGCAGCATCTGCTGGGACTTCCCACGCCGCACTACGCGCACATTCCGCTGCTCATGTCGCCGGACGGCCGCCGCCTTTCCAAGCGCGACCGCGATCTGGACCTGGGCGAACTACGCGCCCGGTTTGGCACGCCCGAGGCACTGCTGGGCTGGCTCGCCGGGCAAACGGGCATCGCGCCGGACACCACGCCGCGTACCGCCGAGCAGTTGGTCGAGCACTTTGGCTGGGATGTCATCCGCGCGCACCGGGAGAACATCACTGTAACGGTCGAGTAGCCAGCCACCGCGCCTCTACGCAACATCCCAGGGCTGGAGTTCGTCACCCAGGCGAACGATGCAGTCGTAGAGCACGGTGTGGCGTTCGGCCGGGTTGGCATCCCGATGGAAATGCCCGTAGTACCAGCGTTTGTAATCCAAGTGGTCTTCCAGCTCATCGAAAAATGCCGTGAGCTGATCAACGGCGGGGTAATTCCAGCCGGGTGCCGGATAAAGCGTGGGCGAAAGCATGCGCGTAGAGCAGGTGTGGGTGATCACGTAGTCGACTTTCCAGCCCACGCTGTCGAGCTTTGCCCGCGCCTCCTCAAAGTTGCGCTCGTCCGGCAGCTCCTGTGGCCACCAGCTGGAATACGGTATGCGGTATTCCTTGTCCACGCTCGTGGCACCGCCCATAGTAAAGATCGTTGAGTCATCGAGCTCAAAAATCTCGGCACGCGCCAGACGCCGTATGGGAGAGGCATCCGACAGGCGCTGCGTCAGCCCACCGTGCCACAACTCCATGGGGCGCTCTGCCCAGTGATCGAAACGCTCGTGGTTGCCGTCGACAAACAGTACGGTATAGGGACGCGATTCCAGCCAGGCGATATCAGCGCACTCCTCGGCAGAGAAATCCCACGGAAAGCCAAAGTCGCCCGCGACGATTAGATAGTCGTCGCTCGTCAGACTATCCCCAAGCTCCCAATCGCGCAGCTTTTGCATGTCGAGGCCGCCGTGAATATCGCCCGTCACATAGACCGTCATCGGATCACCACTTCCCTCTTATAACTTTCGAGATCGTGCTCGACCTGCTCGTCGCCCGTGGCATTGACCCACCACGGCCATTTAACGCAACACATCGGCTCGTCTACCTGCGCAAACCAAGCTTTGAGCTCCTCCAAGCTCACCGGGGCGTAGCTGTTGGCGTCCACGCCCACGTCATAGCGCAGCAGTCCCTGCCTGCGGTTGAACTCGTTGTATGCGCCGCCGCAACTGTGGATATGCCCGTGCAAATGCCAGCTGCCGTGCGACATGCCCTGCCAGTCGACCATGGGATAGTGGCTCAGCACGATTTTTTGGCAGTTGATCTTGAGCGCGCAAATGGGCGGCTCGACGATAAAAGCATCCGCTACCGCAGGCTGCGTCCAGTCTTTGTCGTGGTTGCCGGGCAGCAGATGGACGCGCTTGCAGGCAATGCTTTTGCGCAGCTCGTAGGCGTCTTGGACCGTCATCTTAAAGCTAAAGTCACCCAAGATGTAGAGCTCGTCATCCGCAGCAACCTTGCTGTTAATGTTGGCGACCATGGCATCGTTCATCTGCGCAACAGTCGACCAAGGCCTATCGCTAAGCCGTAGCATGTTCTCGTGTCCAAAGTGAGTATCGCCGGTAAACCAGATCACGGGGACCTCCTGTTGCTGCGGGGTATCCATCCCTTAGGGCTTACCCCTCGTTCTTCCATCCAAACGGGTCGAGCACCCAAAAAATCAGATCGAGTACGCCGCCGGTCATCATGGCGCCGGCAAGGGCCATGCAAACGTGCAGAGAACTGGCACTTCGGAGCACGTCGAATGGCCCCAGAACAGCCAGCAGCGCGACCGCTGCGCCGGCAAGGCACAACGCGAGGCACGGCCCCGCGTCCTTGACGCACTTCTTTGCGAGATGCTTGGTGTTATCGCTCATTGGTATCGAACTCCTTAGAGGATCGTTGTTTGGGTACATGCCGCCGCGGCAGAGCAGGGCGGCAGGGTAAGTGTCCCATGCCGTGCGGACACGTTTTTAAACCCATGTATCCGCAGGGACCCATGTCCTTGCAGAACACCCCCGAAGAATCGTCTAAGCCGCTGGCGGGCAACATACTGAACAGGGGGTCTTTCCTCGTTTGAGCGCGGTCGCCAGTGGCACGCTTGTTCTAATGGCATTTTGAGGAAGGTTTTTGCATCCCCCAGAACGGTGATAAATCTTGCCGTTCTTGATGACGATCACCTTGGTTTTTGAAGCAGCCACGCTGCGGGACTTGATGGGCGCATCCGCCTTTTGACGAGCCGGTGCCGTTTTCCGAGGCCAGCCTCTCGGAAAATCAGAATCGCAGAATCGATTGATGTAGCTGTCGAAACATCCATCGAACAGCAGCCCCGTTGCCAAGCCCGCCATGAACCCACAGGCAATCGCGGCCTCTCCTCTAATTTGCATATGTCCCTCCTTAATTAATCTTGAAGATAAAAGCGGCGCGCGCCGCAGGACCCATGCCCTTGCGGCGCGCGCCGAAAATGATCCGTTTTCCTCCGTCCCTAACGGATCAGTTGGCGGCGCTTGTCGGAGAGGAAGACGCCGGCGGCAACCAGGACCGTGCCGCCGATTACGAAGGTCTCGCCCAGCAGGTCGGACGCATCGCCCGTGGCGGGCATCGTCGTCTGCGGCGTGGTGACCCCTGACGCCGAGGTCATGTGCTTGGCCTGGTACGTCACCTGCGTCGCAGGCTGAGTCTGCTCGCCATTCCCGCGCTCGGCGGCCTCTTGGCGAGCGATCTCGGCGTTGAGCTCGGCGATAGCAGCGTCAAGCTCGGCCTTGGCGGCGTTGTAGTCACCGAGCGCCTCCCAGTAGGTCGGTGCCACGGCATCGGTTGCGGCGGCAGCGGCGTCGAGTTCCGCCTTGGCAGCGGCGGCACGCTCGACGGCGT
>CALGKS010000361.1 GCA_937930475.1 uncultured Collinsella sp.
GGGTTAACCCGGCCGACGTCGCCGGCAGCGGCATTGCCAACCAGCGCGAGACCACCGTTGCCTGGAACCGCGCGACGGGCGAGCCGCTGTGCGACGCCGTGGTGTGGCAGTGCGCCCGCGCCCGCGAGCTGTGCGACGAGCTGGCCGCGCGCGAAGGCGTGGCCGAGCTGGTGCGCGACACGACGGGCTTGGTGCTCTCGCCCTACTACCCGGCGGGCAAGATGGCCTGGATTCTCGCGAACGTGCCGGCGGCTGCCGAGGCTGCTGCGGCGGGCGAGCTGTGCCTGGGCACGATTGACGCCTGGGTTGTCTGGACGCTCACGGGCGGCGCCGAGTTCCGCTGCGACTGGTCCAACGCCAGCCGTACGCAGCTGTTCGACCTGCGTCACGGCTGCTGGAGCGAGCCGGTGTGCCAGGCCTTTGGCATCGATGCTGCCTGCCTGCCGCAGGTGACCGATTCCGACGGCCTGTTCGGCACAACGGACCTGAGCGGCTTTTTGCCGGCGCCCGTGCCCGTTCACGGCGTGCTCGGCGATAGCCACGCCGCCCTGTTTGCGCAGGGCTGCCACAGCCGTGGCATGGCCAAGGCGACCTATGGCACCGGTAGCTCGGTCATGATGAACGTCGGCGACGAGTTTGTCGCCAGCTCGCATGGGCTTTCGAGCTCGCTCGCGTGGCGTCTGAACGGTGTGACCGAGTACGTGCTCGAGGGCAACGTGAGCTACGCCGGCGCTGTGAAGACCTGGCTGCGCGACGACCTGGAGCTCATCAACAACCCCGAGGAAGTCACCGACCTGTGCTACGCCGCCAACCCGGCGAGCCATGTGTACTTTGTGCCGGCGTTTACCGGTCTGGGCGCGCCGCACTGGGCGAGTGACGCCGAGGGCTGCGTCTTTGGCATGACGCGCACCACGGGCCGCGCGGAGTTCGTGAAGGCCGCCGACGAGTCGATCGCCTATCAGATTTTCGACGTGATTGATGCGATGGTCGAGGATTCGGGCGCGGCGCTGGCCGAGCTTCGTGTTGACGGCGGTCCCACGCGCGATGCGTACCTGATGCAGTTTGAGAGCGACCTGGTGGGTTCGCCCATTCGCATCGCGAGCAACGACGAGATGAGCGGTCTGGGCGCGGCTTGGGCCTGCGGCATTGCGCTCGGCATGTACACGCGCGACGTGGTTGACGTCTACGGCGCCCGCGGCATCGTGGAGCCTGCCATGCCGGCAGACGAGCGAGCCAAAAAGATCGCCGGCTGGCGCCACGCGGTCGAGGCAACAATCGCATACACTGCCTAGAACGATTTTTCTGGGACGGGGATTAAAAACTCATTGGTCCCCGTCCCGGGTAGCTAATTTGGGACGGGGCTTTTTTGACTGGTATGATTAGTGCGATCATTTCACCAGCTAAAAGAGCCCCGTCCCAAATTGACTACCGAGAGGATCTGCCATGGAGCGCATCGCGAGCTTTTCTGTCGATCATCTGCTGCTTGAGCCCGGCGTATACGTGAGCCGCA
>CALGKS010000362.1 GCA_937930475.1 uncultured Collinsella sp.
CTCGTGAAGGGCTACACCGAGAAGCAGTGGGGCCGCGACTGCCGCGACCTGCCCGCGAGCATCATCAAGCGCCTCCCCTGCCGCTTCACCTACGACAACAACTACTTCAACGATCGCTACCAGGGCATCCCCATGGGCGGCTACACCAAGATGGTCGCCAACATGCTCGAGGGCGTCGAGGTGCGCTGCGGCGTGGAGTACAAGGAGCTGGCCGCCGCCGAGCCCGACATCGCCGCCAAGACGATCTACTGTGGCCCCATCGACGCGTTCTATGACTTTAAGCTGGGCACGCTGGAGTACCGCAGCCTGCGCTTCGAGACCGAGACGCTCGACGAGCAGGACCACCAGGGCGTGGCCGTGGTCAACTACACCGAGCGCGAGATCCCCTACACGCGCATCATCGAGCACAAGCACTTCGAGTTCGGCACGCAGGACAAGACCGTCATCACGCGCGAGTACCCGGCCGACTGGAAGCCCGGCGACGAGCCCTACTACCCCATCAACGACGCCAAGAACGAGGCCCTCTACAGGCAGTACGAGGAGCTGGCGGCGCAGGAGGGCGACGTGATCTTTGCCGGTCGCCTGGGCGGCTACAAGTACTACGACATGGACAAGGCCATCGCCGCTGCCTTTGAGCTCGTGCGCAAAGAGCTTGGCATGGAGCCCACGGAGGCGTAAAGGTCCAAAACGGGCCTCTGCGCGAGCCGAAAAACAGTACAAGCAGGCACACCAACGCCGGCAGGAGCAATTTCGCCCCTGCCGGCGTTTTAGTATTGAGACGGAATTGGCTGTTTTGTCCATTATCTAATCGAGGATATAAGTTGACACGGCCTGCCGCAGGGGCAAAAACCGGAAGTATGCGGCAAATCAAAAATATGCCATGCACGCCGAGATGCCGCAACGCCTCTACCTGCGGTTTCTCCGAGGGAAAAGGGCGTCGTGCTCGTGGGTTCCGGAATTTGCCGCATACTTCCGTGCAGCGATTCCGGAAGTGCGGTAAAAATCCGAGATCGACCGACCAGACTCCGGTTTTACGCTTCCGCGACCTGCGGTTTTGTTGCCGAAAATCGGGTTGTGCTCGGCGATTTCCGATTTTTCCCCGCACTTCCGGAAAATGCAGCGACACCGAGCGCCCTGACGCGGAAAACGCGACAAATTCCGCTGGAAAACAACCTATTAAACGCAAAAACCGCCTATCGGCGGTTTCCACGGACCAAGCCGGACGTACCGTCGCAAGGCCTCATCACAGTAGGAACATTAAGGAAAAACCCAATCTCAGTCAATCCTTTACCGGCAAGCCGCAGCGAATTAAGGCTGAGCAGCAATGCGTCAGTAAAGTTACATGTGAGCGGAAAAACACCCGCAGCTACGTCTTTCCCCAACTGAGATGTAAGTTTTGACAGGCCAAATCTTACATCCGAACAAAAAGAGGGCCGACGCATCAACCCTCTTCAGGTGTCGCCCGAAGGCTTCCACCGCAATTGATTTAATTCTAATCGATATCAATTGTTTGTCCACGATCGCGTCAACCAGTAGAGACCGCCCATACTCGAACATTCCATTGCCGAAATGATGTTTAGCCAGCACGTCATACATTGTATGTATGAAAAAGGGCAACACTCTCTAATTGAAAGCGTCACCCTTAAAGCTCCTAAAGAGCTTTTGTATTCAAGGGAAGATACTCTACACCATCTTCCCTTGATTGGTAGGTCAAAACGGACACCATTGTGATTTCAAGCAAAAAGCGTTATATTAAGTATGCATTTGCACGTGGTGTTCGCACTATACGCTCAGATGCCATAGCTTGCAAAGATGGCCTTCTTCATAGACGCTAGGTGGGATTACTCACTAGTAGCCGATATGTCGAAGGCCTTCTTGTATTTAAGGAAATCATACATTCTAATAAGCCGTTTCAGCTCGCTGTTGCCGTGGATTATCTTGCGATCGTCCGAGATGAGCGCCCTCAGATACTCGAGCAACTCACTTAAATCGAGCTCATCTTCCTCAAGTAAAACCAACTTTTTGAATGCTTCCTCAAAGCCTTCGTTGGCTATAACAGACTTAACCGAGTGTCTAACCGCCGAAAGATGATAACTACCTTTTGCCTTTCGCAGGCTGTTGTTTAGAAAGGCATCTAAATCCTTTTTCTCATCTATTTCCTTCAGCATCCTTGGGTTAAGAACTTCCCCTGAATACGCGCTTAAGTACTTATACATGGGCAAACCACCCGAGTTGGAAGCAAGCAACGAAGGAAGGTATTCCTCGACGGCAAGTTTAGGAGCAACATGTTCGTCATCAAACACAACGTCACGATATAAAAGTTCTGCTTTGACCATATGCCCGTGCCCTAAAGAAGCATTCGCAACACCGATACCCAGCACAAGATGCTGTCCCTCCGGAAGTCTCTCGAGGTCGCTAAAACTCGCTTCGACTACCAGAGAGTCATTCGGATCGCCCTCATCAGCCAAGGCGTAGATGCTCCTGCGCAGCTCACGAATAATCCTGGGCGAGAAGGAACATTTGGATTGCCCAATTGCTTCATACACCGCACCAAAATCGTTCGTCCTAATCTCGGTCATGCTTATCTCGCCAATACCTGGAAAAGTAAACGAATGAGTTGAAGTTGCATTTTCTCCCCTAGTAAGGAAGATAAAGCGCTCTCTAAGCAAAGCAAGATTGTTTGAACCGAGGCAGCGCGAAATCGACATGAGGATAGCTTGGATATCGGGGTCGTTAAGGGAATAACCGATAAAAATAATTGGGTATTCCATAAAAATAGTTAACAGCTTGGCCGCCAAGTAATCCTGGGTTTCGGCGAGTTTTGCGTAATCCGCCTCCTCAAGAACCATAGATTCAGGATTATCCATAGACCCGTGGATCTTATATATTTCACCCATTTCAAAAGTTCTGTGAAAGACAAGATCGTCCTGACCTACAAATACTTTAAACTCTGGAAACAGTGACTCCAATAGACAGTCATAGTTGGTTGTAATGACTCCAGAAATGCGCCGCTTGCCAACCTCCTTCAGAGTATCGAGCTCATGAGTCATATGGCGAGGCGTAAACGAGGATAGCCTCTCGGCAGCCATGATCTTTAAAACAGATTTACGCCCACGAACATCTTCCGCATGATCATCTCTAAAAGAAGCGAACCGTGGCTCTTCAAGGACGGCTATCCGCAAATCTTTATCAAGCATCGTCGCGGCAGAGGGCAAAGCGCCATAAGCAGGATTATCTGAACAGCGGGCGAGGTAGGAATCGAGTCGAAAAGGATCATCAGAAAGACGGGAGCAAAGGTGTCTTAACAAGCCGTCCCAATCGTCGGTCCCCATATATCTACGGGAAAACCCCGAGCCAACGAATAGATAGGGACTACGGCCCACTCCATTTATCAGGCTAACAACGCTGTCTACAATGTCATTTCTTTCGGCTTCCACCTTAACGCCTCCCAACTTCACAATTTAATATATTATAGAACATTTGTTTGTATATTGTTATAAATATCACTCGTAATCGCATGGGCACCAACCAACTTATGGAACAAATAATGCAGCCCAATAGAGCATCAGCGCCTAATCATTAGATAACAGTTGATGTTGATTGGCTAAGGCACTTTCTCAGCCGCTTTCGCCAATTGAACGTACCCCGCCAATAGGAAAAGAAGCGTTTCCGCCCTAAAATGGGCTTAGCTCTCCCATCATCGTGCTGTACATCATGCGAAAGTAGAACCGATCCGTAAACACCGTATGGTTCCCATCATCAATCATTCTGGGATCCAAATCTAGGACACCCCGATCGGACTCGCATTCTGGAAGCATCCATGGCGCCCAAATTTCAAGACCACGACTCATTGGAGATAGTCTAGTTGTCATCTGGAGGCTGTCCATTATTCGCCTCTCCGTTTTACCAAGACGATCAACCCGCCTTCTTAGGTAACGCGGCAGGCTCCAGGGATGTTCAGCTTTAATCTCGATAGGCTTTCCATCCACTCAAAAATTAGATAGATCGGCTAGCGCTGCTCCAAAATCTTCGGCGCGATAATAATGGCTCCTTGTAAGGGCGTAGTTTAAGGCTTCCTTGGTAAATGACGTCGCGCACGCAATTGAGCCAATAATTGGAAGCGCCTCAGTAAGGCTTTCATCCGGATAAATCCTTTTCCCGCCATTCATCATGTCAAAAATGTCTTTGGAAAATTCGGGGTCTTGCTCAAACCTGTACTGCTCAAAGGAAGGGTCCTCCTGCAGCGGCATTGCTCCGCGGTCATATATTGCGTAACCACTCTGGATAAAGCTACGCACAAAAGGCTGGTATCCAATTGGAACGGGGATGTTACTCCCAACATCCTTTAATAGTGGGCGCGGCTCATGCAAGCGATGAATGTACTTTCCCATGCGCATGCATTCGTCCAGCCCAACACGCGCAGCGCTCTTTCTATAAATAACGCCCCATTTGGAACACTCATCTCGCTCGATGTCCCGATGCGAAAGCGGACGCCAGCGGCCTTTATCCCAAACGCAAGTTGCAAAAAAGAGCGCCGTTGAGAAATCGTTCGTCACGTCCAGCCAATTGGTCTCCAAGCCGTAATGCTGACCCAAAAGTTCATAAAGAACATCGCAACGATTCCATTCCCGCACGGACTGAAACTGATCAATAAAGCGGCTGAACTCAAATAGCCGCATATCTGCCACGAGACGATACAGCTCTTGGTCTTTAATATTGTTAAACTGTCGAAGTTTTCTCTTGAGCGATGATTCAGACCGTGGATAAATCTGCTTTTCGCCTCGATAGAAAAATCGCCTCTTAGATTGTTCGAGAATGATCCCATGGGGATATTGGATCAAAAACGCATCGGTTTGGGGATCGCGCTCAATATATTCTCGGCAGACTTCTAAAAGGCTATTGCAAGGAGTATAAAAGTTCTCACCCGAAAGGGTGCTACGGGTCATTTCTTCCCCTCGAAGCTGGTCAATCATATCCTCTCGAAGAAACTTTGCTAAGTCCCCGCGATCGATAACCTTGTACCGTTGGTCGTTGTTTTCCATGCCCCCATCTTCCTCGCCAAGGTAGCCAACCATATCTTCAAATGCCAAATCGCTCCCCGCTAAAATAAGGCGAGCACCGAAGACACAAGTAGGTACAATCTCACGCCCAGTTTAAATGTGATAACCAAATTAAAAGATTAATCTATCGCTCGGACAAAATTACTCGAGACGGGGTCAGTGAATAATCGCTTTGAAATAGTGGTGCAGGAGTACTGACGATCAGCACAAACAAAAGGCTATGCCTTAGCTGAGGACGGCCACAAATTCCCAATCGTTATGGAAGTTCAACAACAGACAGCCGCCCCTCCAAAATCAACCGGTGCATCAAATTCTTCCCGTGATCCCGGTTGTCCATTGATGCGCCGTACGAGTCGAGCAGCCTTGATATATTAAGGAGCAGCTCCTCACGAGCAGTTTCGCAATAGGATTTGTAGAAAAACACCAGTTCAACCGGACCTGTATATATATCAACAATGTCAAATATTGCTTGAAAATAAGCGTAATCAGCCTTCGCAAGAGAATGCCCGAATACTTTGATAACAACTGTTTCTCGAGGTTCTTCTTTTGATGGCGCGCCAAATGCAATTGGCTCTCCCCCGCCGGGCCTCCCAGAACGAATAATTCTAAATGTCTTAGAAAATCTTGCCGCCCCAGAATCATCCATGCAGTTTGTACCATCGGCGCCAAAGATTATGTCTCCGTTAAGCCTACCGTGGATATTAATGAATTTGAATGTGGGCTCGTTCCGCCAAATGGATGGAATCGACGGGCTTGTGTAGTTAAAACTGAGCACAGTAGCCTCTGCAACGCGACCGCCATCCCAACTCGTCATGCCAGACAACAACTGTTCCATTAGCTGTTCCGAAGCCTCGCAATATTCGTTGTTAAGTTTTACTTCGCGACTAAGATATCGACTGAACTCAGCTTCTAGCTTATGAAGCTCTTGTTCGAGCACCGAACGAAGAGAGTTTTGCGTCCAACTTTTAACGTCCACATATAAGCCGCAGAGAAAACTAGCAACGACTTCGACAGCAAGACCCGGCGTTTGCTCTTTCAACGCATCTCGATAGTCATCAATATCCGCATACGTATAGGGGAAGATATCGGAGACAGTGTGGAGACGCCCGGAATCGTCGTCATCTTCAAAATATCCCGCTTCACGCATTTCACGGAAAACGTCTTCTTGCAGTTTGCCCCAATCGTATCCAGTCGATTTTTCGATCTTCTCATTCAATTGTGTTAAATACTGATTCGGCCATTTAATCCAGGGATGAGACTGCAGAAACACAAAATACTCGAGGAGAGTTCGAATAGCGACAAAATGTTGTCTATCCATAGGTGAAGAGGACGGAAGCGCCCCAGAGCAGCGCTCCATTTCGATAACATCGGAGACCGCTAACTCGACGTCACTCCAATTAACGTCATAGCCTTTATCAGCAAGTTCTTTACGGAAATAGAGAATCAAGTCCCAGGCGGTAATACCTGAGGCAGAGAGAGTTTTTACCCAGCCCTTTTTACTGATGTTTTTATTTTTATCGATAACAGCCATCCTCGGTCTGAAGAACTGAACAAACCGGGAATTTAAACCGCATGTGATATCAAAGCCGTTGCCGAGAACAAGAAGCTGATGAGAGATGCGCGAGTTCATTGGATAGACAGCCTTTCAAAGCGGATAGTTATTTAAATGCGCCAACAAATACCACCGTCAAGGGACCATTTTTCTCAGTAAGGGTCGCGATGACACTTCGGTTCATCGTTAGCGCCAGGCGATTTTAGCCAGTAATAGTCAAGCGATTTTGACCAGTTCCGATCCCCAGATAATGACCGCCACGCCTCCATGCCGCCACTACGCTGGTGACTCCAATACTCCGTCTTTAGAAGGACCATTGAAGTGAACGAGTGACACTCGGGGGCCGTCAATCCAATGCCACCAAAACCTCGAATCAACCTTTGAGCCCTCTCACGAATCAGTCATTAATCGAGGCGATCATATATCAGACCTAATCAGCATCAGGAATATGGCTTTTAAATCTGAAAATTGAACCGGCGGGGATAATAAAAATTCGTTCGGAAAGCAACCGCTTCTCATCATCGTTCGCGCCGCCGCGGCTCAACAATTTTTCCTTAAGCTCTTTTGAAAAACGGCGGAAAGACGCAGGGCTCCTTCTAGCGGATACAGCTTCAGTCGAAGCTATCAAAACAAAGCGATTTTCGCCTGATCTTAGAAGCTTCACCACAGTTTCCCACCAGCGTATATCCGTCTCTCCAAGCGACAAACCAAATATTATTAGTAGATTGGACCTAAGAATAAAATCTTCTGCTTTACGGTCATCGACGGAACCGAATAGCTTCTGTATCTCGCCTTTTACAAAGGTGGACGCAATATCTTCGTTTTTGGAAAGAGCATCCGATCCAATCTGGGACACATCATTAACTCCACATATGGGTTCACGACCGAGAGCACCATGAGCTTGGACAAGTCGAGTGAGCCGGATAGAAGAAACACCCAAGCTATCCTCAGGGGCAGCACACCCGTTTGCTTCGACAGCGTTAAATAAACGAGGAAGTAACGTAGTGTAGTTAAATGTGACAATCGAAACACTCAGCACTAAATCAGTTGAATAGTGACCAAGAATCCGCTGTCTTTCCAGAGGTTGCAACGCAGAGTACCAATATGACAAAGAGGCCATAACAGATTCGGAGTTAGCTTCGATGAATTCATCGGTTGCCCTTTTATCTTCCAATGCGATGAAAGCGGCAAGATCGATATCTATTGCTTCTTTGCAATCAAGCGCGGATTCAACTGGGTCTTCCTCGTCAACCTCAAGATTGGAAGTGTACTCACCTAATTTTTTCTCAAAATCGGCCCACTCCCGCGCTCCTTCTTTTTCGATACAACCTGCCAAACGGCCAACTGGGCCTTCATCCGAAGCATGGTTTTTGGAGAAGAAATCCATAAACCTAGTGGTACTTGTCTTCATCCCTGCCGACAAATCAAATCCATTGCCAACCAAGACCGTCACGGATAGATTACTCGCCAAGCCAACCCCTTATAATTGAGCCCTTATCTTTTTGGGAATTATAGCGCCCCACATGGACAAACGAAGGGAGCTGCCGAGTAACAGCGACCGGCAACTATCAATTGTTTTAATTAATCATCTATTTGTAGTCGAAATCGATCGGAGCTATAGCAGCATAATTACCGAGCGCTCAGTCGCTTTATCTTCCTGTAGATCTTAGCCTCATCGGGGGCAATCGGATCATTTGGAAACGCCTTTTGGGCTCTTGCCACGTAGGAAAGAAAGTTCCCATAGCGAGAAAATGCAGAAAGGCAAGCATCACCCGATGGGCACAGCCTTCTTCCCTTAATACCGAGCGGTGAATAATGTTGATACAGAGCGGAGACGCGCCTTTTTGATGCGTGCCTTCCCTCCCCCTGATTAGAACGCGCAATCGCAGTGGCCGCCTCACGGAGACGCTTGTGGTACCTTCCAACCGTAGACTGCCGAAGCCTTACAACGCGCCCGTCAAAATCAAACCCCAGGAAACTGACTTTCTGCGCCGGATGTGCACCGGAGTACGAATAGACCTTACCCGCACGAACGCTTTCAAAATCAAGCTGAGCAACTCCGTCACCATCAACCCGGAACGCCTTGGTTTTCTCAGGTTGCAGTTTAACGGAATCGACATCGGCCATTAGATTGATGGCTTCTACAAGTGCATCGAAGCCAGACTTTGGAACGGCAATAATAAAATCGTCGCAATAACGGAGATACAACCCGCCAACCCGTTCAACGGCAAGTCTGACTTTCATGTCGATATCGGCCATATAGATGTTAGCGAGCACTCCACTTGCAGCAAGACCCTGAGGAATTCCCAGCCCAATACCCGTTCGCTTCCAAGGCCTGGTGATGACCTTACTTTTGTTTGCAAGAAACTCTGCCTTAGGCAGAATAACATCCAGCTTATTAAGTTCGCGAATAGACTTGAACCGAAGCTCGATAGCTGCATCGCTGATCATCTTCTCCCGAGCAGGTTCGACCGCCGGCCATGGCAAATCATGTCGAGCCGCTAAATCAGCAATAGGCCAGCACGAATAGCGGAGGAAGTTTTTAATGACCTGATAGTGATCGTCCGGCAAATGTCCATCGGGAAACAACGAACGCAACGACGTCATTAGATGAGCATGATTTAAGTTGTCGAAGAAGCTCTCGAAATCACCCGTAAGCACAAAAGCCGAATCTTGCTCGCGTATATAATCGAAGGCCTTTTTAGCTGAGGAAATATTGCTGGCAGCAGTTACGGCGCTGTCTGATGAAAGCGAAGAGCGGTATGCTACGGCAACCTCATTAAACTCTTCGGCAATAGCCTTCTTGTTATATAAGTCCGACCATAGATAAGAGTAGTACTGGAAGACGCGGTGATCGAAATGCGAGGCATAAGCGATATTGCGAACCTTGCAGCTTCGCTTACCTCCACGATACCGAACAGTAATGATCTCGTTGGAAATTAGAGGGTAGAACGCATGATGGGAAACGTACTCTGAATCTAAGATCTTGGTCTGAGCTTCGGCAAAAGAGACCCTATAATCAAAGTGGGCATATGAGCTTTTGGAACTATATCGAGGAATACGAGTGATATCGAACTCGGTCAAAATACCCCCAAAATAAATCAACCTGTCCGGATCAACAAGCGGCGGCTAACCCTCCCCGGACAGGCTAATTATAGGCGCAGCAAGTGCAACCAACGCTTTCGCGGCCACCTAAAACAATGCTTGCCTATGCCATACTAGACGAAAGCGAGGAATTGGTACTTATGACCATCGAAGCCCTTATCCAGCTAGCCGCAGGCAACGCTGGTGTCAATGTTGCGAACGTCGGAATTGCGATTTCGTCGTTTGCTATATTGACGGCAGTGGCGTACCCCATCGCCAATTCGCGATGGGCAAAAAACTTTAATCCCTTTTCAGTCAACGCTATACAGCAAAAAGGCCAGTTTTAGCAAGCACTCAATTGCAGGACAAGGGTCTGCGTATCCCTAACAACATGCGGATTGGAATAGGAACGCCAATAGCGGGCACACTCCATACCGCCACAAATCACCCCTCCCCGTCCATGACCGTCCAGCTCACAGGCTCAATGCCCGGAAGAGACGTTAGACAAGAGGGGCAGGCAACCTGATAGTTCCCGTACTTTGTCCTGCGCTGCATAGAAGCGGAGACATAGACCGCTTGGCGGGCGCGAGTGACACCGACGTACAGCAGGCCCATTTCCTCAATAAGCCCGTCTGGCATTTTCTTCGCATCCACGATCCGGCATCCACACGCAGAACGCGAGCACATACCAGCACTTTCGCACCGCGAACAAATCCTTCCAGG
>CALGKS010000363.1 GCA_937930475.1 uncultured Collinsella sp.
CAGATGCAAAGGGTTGCCATCGCGCGCGCCCTCGTCAACGATCCACCCATCATCCTGGCGGACGAACCGACGGGAAACCTGGACTCCGCCACCGGAGCACTCGTGATGGAGACCTTCCACAAACTCCAGGAACGCGGCAAGACCATCGTGCTCATCACGCATGATCCCGGTATCGCCGCCGAGGCCGATCGTGCCGTAACCATTCGCGATGGCCGGATCCACGACGGCGCGTACATCGCGCACGCGCCGCAGACCCTGCGCGGCGCCATTGATAACCTGCCCATGATTTCCGCACACGCCAATACGACGAAAGGAGTGAAGGCATGAGCACGCGCGACCTTATCCAAGAAGCCCTTCACTCCCTCGAGGCCAATAAGGGGCGCAGCCTACTCACCATCTTGGGCATCGTTATCGGCATCGCCTCCGTCATTGCCATGACCTCGCTTATCGGCGGCATCCAAAACAGCCTGGTCAACAGCCTGGGCCTCAACGCCGCGCGTATGGTACAGATTTATTCGTCGCAAGAGCTCAACGAGTCGGACGTTGAGAAGCTTCGCAAAATGGTGCCGCAGATCGAGCAGATTGGCATCGTGGACAGCGCCTATACCGAGTACAAGTCCGGTGACAAAAGCTATACCGTCATGGCGCAGGGCATCGACAGCGACATGCTCGACGCGGTGGGCGCCAGCAAGCTCGTCGCGGGACGCACCTACACCCAGGCCGAGTCCCAATCCGGCGCACGCGTGGCGCTCATCAGTCGTGGCGGCGCGGATCAGCTGTACGGCAACGAACAGGACGCGGTGGGCAAGACCATCAAGGTGTCGAACGGCGAGGTGCAGATTGTCGGCGTGATTGATGGCGGTAACGACTCCATGGGCTCGCTCACGCTATACATGCCGCGCGAGACCATCTCGGGTCTGTTTGGCGACGAGAACCCCTCTTTTCCCAGCGTAACGGCGCTCGCCACCGAAGGCACGGACATGGACGAGCTGTGCAAGACGATTGAATCCAAGGTGCGTAGCATGAAGGGCATCGCGGACGAGGACGAATATGACAGCGTATCGGTGACCTCAATGAAAAGCGCCATCGACGCCCTCAATTCCTTTATGGGCGCGTTTTCGCTCATCATGGGCGCCGTTGCCAGCATTTCGCTGCTCGTGGGCGGTATCGGCATCATGAATATGATGCTCACCAATGTGACCGAGCGTATCCGCGAAATCGGGATTCGTCGAGCCTTGGGTGCCAGCCGTCGCGATATCACCGCACAGTTTTTGGCCGAGTCCTCGGCGCTGTGCATCACCGGTGGCCTGCTGGGTGTTTTGATTGGCTACCTGCTTGCCTGGGGTCTAGCGATGTTCGCCGCGAGCTCTGGCGTGCTTGGCGAGCTCGGTGCCAGCGGTACCATTACGCCGAGTTTTTCGATCGCCACGGTGCTGCTGGCCTTTGCGGTCTCCGTCGGCATCGGCGTCATCTTTGGCTTCTACCCCGCCCGCCGGGCAGCAAAACTCGACCCCGTGGAGTGCCTGCGCTACCAGTAATGCAATCCCCCTGAGTTGCGGTGAAATAGGGACTGTTTAGGCCGCTAGAAGGCCTATTCAGTCCCTATTTCACCGCAACTCAGGGGGGGGATAAGGCGCTAGTGCTATTCGAAGCGAGACTCCAGGCTCGACAGTCCGTTCAACGTCAGATTGTTAGCGACCTCCGAGATACGCTCGATGGGCACCGAGCCATCAGAGAGCGCCCACGTGCGGTAAATGCCGATAATGCCCGAAAGCAAAAACGCCAGATAATAGTCGAACATTTCGTCCTTGAGGCCGTGGGGCAGCAAGTCGCGCTCGGCAATCTCATGCTCGAGTGGCACGCGCAAACGCGTCATAAAATCGTCGAGCGGGATGTTCTCAATCAACTGGCGATTGAGCACGAGGTTATTGCAAAGTGCCTCGTTAATGGTCTTAAAAAACGTTGCCGCCGCTCCGAGGGCACGCTCGTTCGTGTCGCCGTCTATGGAAGCAAGCGTTTTCTCGACCGAGTCGGCAATCATATCCACCACATCAACGGCGATGGCATCGAGCAGGCCGTCAACCGTACCGAAGTGCACGTAAAAGGTCTTGCGGTCGACATTCGCCTCACGCGCGATGGCACTCACCGTAATGTCGGCAAGCGGCTTATCCATCAACAGGCGCTCAAACGCAGACAGGATGGCATTTCGGCTGCGAACGATGCGGCGGTCGAGGCGCGGTTTGCTGGTGGCCATGGACGTGTCCCTTCAGAATGCAGGCATTCATCAACAGATGAGAGTTAATCTACGTAAGAGGATTATCCCCCATCCGGCACAAAAATGCCCGGCAACATGAAGAACGCACGACCAACTGTTACGCCTTAGGGAGTTTCTTTTTGTTCAAAGCAGCCGGGGACACACGGATACCGTCGCCCGTCTGGCGCACATAAGCCTTATGCGCCGGTTTGGCGGCTCCAGAAGCCTTCTGAGCATGCTGATTGGGATCCACGGTAACCGCATGCACAGGATGGGGCTTTGCAGGCTTAGAGGACGTCTGAGGCGTTCGTCCGAGCTTGCGCATCGCGCGGTCCCAGCGTGCATGAATACTCTCGTTGTGAGCGCTCTTAAGGCCCAACAGGGGCGCGGCTAAAATAGTCGGCGCGATAAACGTAATGAGGCGCCACAGCAGATAACCAGCGGTCGATGCCGATCCAAAGAAATGACCAAGGAACAGCGCGAAGCCACCCTCGGCACCGCCCGTGCCACCGGGCAGGGGAACAGCAGAGCTCAGGAGCTGAACAAAGGCGCTCGCGGCCATAACCGAGAAAAAGTCGACTTCGTGGTGGCCAAAGGCAAGCATCAGGAAATACGGCACGAGGTAGAAAAACGCGAGCTGCAACATGGTGATGACCACCGTAAGCAGCATGGACGAAAAGTGGCCGGCCGAAAGCTTGAACTTCTCGGAGAACGAGTAGATTTCGCCGTCGACAAACGTACGCCAGCCCTCGATCTTGGTGGCCGAGACGCCCATTCGCTCGAGCCAATTGATGATGCAGTGCGCGACGCGCGTGACGGTCTTAGGCATAAGCGCGACGGCAAAGATGCCAAGCAGAATGCAGCAGTGACCGCCAAAGCTAAAGACGCACAGCAGCGTCATGTCACCATAGCGCTCGGCGAAAAACGGCATGCGGGCAAGCAGCAGAATGGCGCCCCAGGCAACGAGGCCAAACTGATACACGATAAAGCGCGTGAACTGCGTGGCACCAGCCTCGCCGACGTTTTGGCCTGCCTTGGTCAGGCGGTAAATCTGGGCAGGCGTGGAACCCATCATCATGGGCGTTAGGTTACCAAAGAAGATACCGCTCGCCTCGACCGAGATCAGGTCGCGAATGCCGACGGGCGAATTGGGATCGAGCCAGACGGCAATAGCATAGGCAACGATGCCAAAGAACAGGTACAGGAACATACAAAAGCATGCAGCAACGAGCCACGGCGCTTGGACACTCGACATGGCAGCCCAGAACTGTCCCATCTGACCGGTCACAATCAGATATACGATATAGCCAACCAGCACGACGCCGATAAAAATGGCACCGCGACGCGCGCTCTTGTTGTCATCGCCGCCCGAGGCCTCAACCTCGACCTGGGGCTTAGATGTATGCTGAGAGGACTCCTTCATGAGGCTCCTTCTGACCGTCCAAATATCTTGCATATTGTACCCGCAAGGGCCACAAGCAGAACGTAAAGCTCTGGGCCAAATGGGAATTGCAGATGGTTTGCTCGGAAATAAAAAACCCGGACTTCCATGTGAAGTCCGGGTCTCAGATTCATGGTAGCCCGAGCGTGAATTATCCCGAACTTTTCCAAGTGTATCACAGCGTTGGGATACTACCGCTCAAAGGCGGCTTTGGCGTGCTGCTCGCAGCCTAGTAGTTACTGCCAGGCGTACTCACGGCGCCGTCATCGGGATAGCGGAAAGAGTAAGAGATTCCGCGCTTATTGAGACTTTTTGGCCAAAAAAAATGCCCACCCCGGCAGAGCCGGAGTGGGCGAAGCGCTATTTGCGATTGATGAAAAGGCACATGGCAAGCACGCCAATGGCGGCACCCAGCTGCGCACTTAAAAGTGCTGTGATGATGTGACTTAGCATTTCAAATCCTAACTACGCTGCATAGAGCTTTCGCTTGATTGCCTGGGCGACCGCTCGGTTGGTATCGGGGCCATGGTATCCGTCGGCTCCACACGACCCGACAGAAATACCATTGGCAATGAGCCACTGCTGATGCCTGTAGATGGTGCCGTTGGTCATCTGTCGAGCCTGGACACCGCCGACGACAGGGTAGATGGCGCATCCAACCTTGCGCTGCAAAGCGAGCACCATGTCAGAGCCGACGCCTTTGCCGGTCTTTGTCCAATTGACACAGTTTTCGACAGCCCAGAAATATCGTTTGTTGCAATCCCACTGTCCGGAAATCACGCCATCAACGGTAGTACCGAGTTGCTTTTGAATTGCCCGCGTGAACTTTGGGCCCCAATAGCGCACATCGCCGAGATCGGCATCGGTATTGTCGGCGACCTCGGTATTGGCGCCGGAAAGCGTCTTGCCGTCGTTGAGCCAATAGAGAGTGCCGTCCCAGGGATAGCTATAGTAGACCTTGATGTTGGATTCACGTCCGTTTTGGTCGCCCTTGGTTCCTGTGATGGTGCCCTTTTCCGAGATGGAGAATTGTGCCAAGAGATCGCCGCGCATCGAGCCATAAGGCGAGATGCATACAGCTGTATGGCTCCTCTCGTTTAGATAAATGTCGCCGCGCTGTGCGGACTTGACACCCATCCTGCGCCATCCAAAAAGCCCGGTCTTGAGCAACTGCTCGCGCATGTTGCCGGTATACGTCGCGCCGAAAGTGTTGATGCCGACGGCGCGCAGCGCCGTGATGACGGCAGACGAGCAATCGCGATCGCCGCCGGCGATGGTCACGGTCGTACCATCAGACAACTTGATCGTCTCAGTCGTGCCGTCACCCATGCGATTGTATTGCGAGTATCCATGGCCGGTGCCGCCGTCATGGGTGACAAGGTGCTCCATGACCTGCGCGAATGCCTCGCGCTGGGTAATTGCCATGATTAGTCCGCCTTGATCTCGCCGAGTGCAAGCAGCGCATCGAGCCATTTGTCGGTAATACCGACGCTCTTGAAAGCTGCGTAGGCTACCTGCACACCTCCGACGCATGCGAAAATGGATGTCACCCAGGCACCGGGGTCAGTCGGCATCCCGTTTGCCATGGCCGTGAGCGCGCCGCACATCGCCGATACGGCGATCGCAGTCCAGCGCGAGGCATTGCCGGTCATCGCCTTAGTCTTGATAGCCTGCACGATATAGGGCACCACGAGCACCGTGACTACCGTGAGGCCCGCCTGAATCTCTGTCATTTCGTAACCCTATCTCGTAGATTCTTTGTCGTAGAGCAGGTCAACCCGGTCGCAGATGTGGTCGACCTTTTGTGCCATTCCCTGGCTGCGCGTCTGGCTGTGGACCAGATCGGCATGGAGGACGTCATTTGACGCCACAACGGATTCCATCAGTGTTTTCATGGCCTCCATGAGCGAATTGGACCGTTCCATCTGGGCTGCAATTCGTCCCTCCATCTCCGACCGCTCGCGGTCGCGCTGGGCACGTTCATTGACTTCGTCCTGCTTTCGCTCCTCGCGCTTGAGATCAAGCGCGCTTTTGCGCTCGTTTTGAAGCTTGTACTCTTCGAGGAACTGTCGGCCAAAATAAAAGGCGATGAGCGCGAGCAATACGCCGCCGAGCCAGCCTGGGCCATATGGGGCGAAAAGCTTTAGCACTTCCATTTATTCACCCCCTTTGCCCTATCCAAGCGCCGGCGGGCAATCAGCCAGCGCAAAAGAAAAGGCCCCTTTCGGGGCCAGTTCTACTTATCGAGAATCTTTTTGACGGACGCACGCCAAAGGGCATTCACGTCCTCAATCTTCCAGGGCTCACCGGTCTTGGGATTGATAGCCCCATCCTTGATGAGAGTCGCGTAGATTGCCGCCATTAAGCTTCACCTCCCGCCGTTGCGATCATGTCGCCGAGCTCGGCGAGTGCCTGAAACGCCGTCTCGAGCTGCTTGCCGTTGTCGGCGACAGCCTGCTCGGCCGCATCGATGCGCTCGTCGACCGTGCGGTTGCCGGCGATCTGCTGCTCGGCGATTGCGTCAAAGTCGGCTTCGATTTCCTCAACGCTCGGCGTGCCGATGCGCTGGAAAAACAGCGTGTTGCAACGCCAAATCTTGTAAGGCGTGCCGTCGGGACCGTTATCGACGGTATCCTCGGCGATGTCCTTGCGGAGCCAGATGTTGGCAATGGGGCCGTCCTGGATGACCGTTACCTTTGCGGGCTCGCGGTCGCAAAACTCAAGCTCGAATTGCATAAGCACTCCTTGATCTGTCGTATCTCGCGATTAACTTTTTGGCTTGGCGGCGTGCCGGATAGAGGCCGTTTTCGTCGCAGAATTTTTGGCTGTCGGTATGCTTAAACCAGCCGCAGTAGGCAATCAAACGCCTCGCCAACCTCAGATTCGTCGGCTTACGTCGGTATCGAAATAACGCTCGCCTGCCCTTGCGAAAGGTCTTGTCGCGGATTGTGATTCGTTTGCGCCTGACCACGGGACCGGCAATGTCTGTCGGCTCATCGTCGGTGGCCTTGCAAACCTTCCATGGCTTGATCTTTAGCCCAAACTCGGCCTTGAGGTACTTCGCGAGGGCTCGCGCGGCGCACTTGAGATTGCGCTTGTCGCTACCGAACAGCCAGATATCGTCGACGTACCATGCCTGGTGCTCGACAAGAGCCATGCGCTTGCCGCGGCGAGTCTTGTGCATGTCCTCGACATGGTGGTAGCCAAAGCTCAGGATGAGCAGCGCCATCCTGAGCGAGAAGTAGCTGCCGATCATCAAGTGTCCGTCCGGATACGAGTCCATGATCGCCTTGGCGATACCGAGCACTACGCTCGAGCGCACGTACTTCTCGAGCACCCGCATGACGTCGGCGCATCTCACGGACTCATAGCAGGATTTGACGTCCAAATGCACATGGTAGGCGCATTGATTGACCCACCTCTGCACCGTGGGCGCCGCACGGAACTGGCCCATACCTGGTCGGTTGACCTGCCAATAGCCGGTTTTGGCGCGCATGAGCGCATCGACGGCGAGGTCGACGGTGTAGCCGCAGATCTGCTGCTTGACACCTTCGACGCCGATGTTGCGCAGCTTGCCGCCGTCTTGTCTCGGCCTCGTGCTCAGGGGCTCGAATCGCAGTGTGCCGGCATTCGCCTCGGCTACGATCTCGGCGATGAGGGCATCGGGCGAGCCGTATTCCTTGTACACGCGCCATTCATTGGTCCGGCCTGATTCGCCTGACCGCCAATTCTCATAGGCCCTGCCGACAAGATCGATATCGACGGCAAGGCCCTTGCAGTAACTTTTCATTCGACCAATTCAGCTCTCTGATTGCATTCCGAGCTGTCGGCGAAATGCCTACTGGCCCGGTGGTCTTATATGCCATTTCACTTGGTTAAGCCAGGCGAGCCCGATGCTTCCACCGGGTACGCTGCCGTGCGGGTTTTTGGGAGCTATCAATCAGATTCGCGCGAAGCGTTGTTCCACCTCGCCCTGTCCGGCCAGTTGTTGAGGTTCGCGCGGCGCAAGCCAGCGTTAGAGCCATTCCTGAGGTTGCCGAACACCTGGACGAAAGGAATTTCACCTGCATGCACGGCAGGTCCCTGGGTCGTTTTTCAGGGGCGCCGCCCCTCTGCCGACTAAGCCGCCTGCGGCGGCACGTCGGCATTCACCCTGTTTCGACCATTCGGCGAGACGCGCGAAGCGATGTTCCACCACGCCCCGCCCGGCCAGCTGCTGAGGAACGCGCGGCGCAAGCCAGCGTTAGAGCCATTCCAGTGGTTGCCGAACACCAGGACTTCGTACGTATCTGTTTTCTTACCGCCGTAATCCCAGATGCCATCTCCGACCCCTGCACCGGTGGATCCGCCGGTGCCATAAGGCACCAGAGAGCCCTTGGCCTTGACCATCGCCGACGGGTACGTCTCGCCATCAGCAGACTTTATCGGCAGCGTGAAAATCTTGGTGTAGTCGGCGGTGACGGATGTCGCGGACTTTGACGTGTCCTCGACGAGGTAGTAGCCGTAGCCGTCATCCTCGCCCTTGACGAGCTGATCGCCGAGAATCTCCCAGGCGCCGAGCATGACCTCGATGCCTTGGATGGCGAAGGGCTCGCGACCGGACTTGTTGTCATAGGGCGAGCCGTCGCCGACGATGCCGACGGTCGCGCCGGGATTCCACGGAGCCGTTGAGACGAGCTGACCGACCTTGGTTGTGATGTTGCCGCAATCGAGCGTCAAAATAACGTTGTCGCCATCAACCGTCTTTTTTACGATGTTGGCCTGATCAGCGATGTCGAAAGCATCGGCGTTGCCTCGGTCTCGACCGGCGACCGTAGTCGTGCCGACCATGACGGCAGAGCCGATGGGCCACTTATCGGCGACGGTCTTGGCGATGGTGACGGTAGGGACACCTGTGCCAGCCACCGTCACAGGCGTCTGCTCGGTGTGGTTCGAGCAGCCGGCAAAATTAGCCTGACTCGACTTGTTGGCATACTTGAGCAGGTCCATCTCATAGAGATAGTCGTAGTCGGCTGCGGTGTAGCCGCTGTACTCTGTGCCCTTCTTCTTTGCCGCGGCATTCATCGAGTTATGCGAGCAGCTGCGCGTCCAGAGCTTGGCGCCGGCGACCGAGCAGGGCCTGCCGGCGGCATCCTTGGATGCGCCAAAGGCTGCGCGGCACATGAACGGTTCAAGAGTGCCGTCGAGTCTCAGCGAACGATCCTCGGGCACGTAGCCCACGTGAGGACGATCGGAGCATGCAACGCGATATTTGCCATCGACAATGCCATGAAACACATAACGCACGGGCGCGAGCGCGAATACATCTCGACCGTCGGTATAGCTGAAATTGCCAAAGCTGCGCATGCCGGTGATATGCCAAGCGCCGGCATCGTCCTTGTAGCCGTTGACATGCTCGTAACGGAACGGGCCGACACCGGCGTAAGGATCGGTGCCGGGCTTGATCAGGGTTGATGGCACCGGATTGGCAATGTCGGCGTTGGCGAGGCTCTTGGTGAGCGTCTGGACGGCATCGAGCGTCTGGTCGACGGCGTAGATCTTGCCGTCGCTCTCAGAACTCAGCCATCGCAGGATTGACTTGACGGTGAATTCACCCTTGGCGGCATCCCATTCTGGGTAAGGTGCAGGCGCGACATTCAGGCTCAGGATGGCATCGGCGACGGCGTTAAAGCCATTCTCCATCGTGTCGTTTGCCGGAAAGATATGATCCATTTAGTCCCCCTTGACGGTCGTATCTACGATGACAGGCCATGTGTCGCCGTTCTCATCGGTGATACGCTTGAAATACATGCTCTTATCGGCAGAGATGGAGCCTCGCGCCTCCGCTGCCGCGAGACGCGCATCGGCGGCAGCCGCCTCGGTATCCTTGATGGCAGTGGCGGCGCTATCCGCCGATTTGCCGGCGCTCAAAGCGCTGGCGGCCGCAGACTGTTCCGATTGCTCGGCTGCTTTAGCGGACTTGGTTGCATCGTCGCGAGCGGCCTTTGCGGTAGCTGCGGCGGCAGCGAGCTTGTTGGACATCTCTAAAAATGACGTCTCACGCTCGGCCTCGTTGGCCTCGCGCTGCTTTTCAGCATCGTCTCGCGCTGTCTCGGCGGCGTTGCGTGCCTGCTCGTCGGCCTTCGCCTGCTCCAAGATCGAGATATAGATAGTCGCCTGCTGACCGCCAATATCGGCACTTTGCAGAACCTTGACCGAGCACGTCTCGGTCGTATCGAGGTAATCCTCGCCCCTGTAGATCTCGTAATACCAATGCGCGAGGCCGGCATCGGTCGACATCTCTGCCGGCAGCAGGTGGCGCACCATGCCAGCTGTGGCGTTTGTGACCTCGATTTCAGACGGCCCGACAAGCTGACCGCCGCCGGTGGTGCCAACAAATCGCACCGTGCATCCGGTGAGATCATATGGGACGCCCTTGGAGGCGATGCTTACCGTGAGTTCACGGTTTCCGTGCTCGCCTCGGCGCAGCGGGTCGATTCGCTGCTCCTTAAAGGCGTTCTCGGGCTTTTTGGTGTCAAATGTAAGCTCTTGAGCCATAACGCCCCTCTCTTTACTTGATTAGCTTTGCGATGGCGGCGCATTGGCCGCTCGACATGACGAGGACGAGGACGGTATCCCCGACCTTTGCGTCGCAGTACCGCGAGCATGCGGTCAGGTTCTCGGCAGCGGAAAGTCGCACCTGATATGCGCTGTCCGTCACCGCCATTACCT
>CALGKS010000364.1 GCA_937930475.1 uncultured Collinsella sp.
TGCATCTGGCACATCATCTTGCCGTTCTGCTTCGGACGCGCGGGCATAAGCCCAGCGCGCCCTCGCATCACGGCAACCTGATGCACCAGCTGCACCCTCGCTGACTTTTCCAAAACATTGAGTCAGCCTCTCTAGGAGGTTTTAAATATGCCTAAACGTACTGACATCAAGCGTATCCTCGTTATTGGTTCGGGCCCCATCGTTATTGGCCAGGCCTGCGAGTTCGACTACTCCGGCGCCCAGGCCTGCAAGGTGCTCAAGGAGGATGGCTTTGAGGTCATCCTGGTCAACTCCAACCCGGCGACCATCATGACCGACCCGGGTCTTGCCGACCGCACCTATGTCGAGCCCATCACCGCCGAGTTTATCGAGCGCGTGATCAAGAAAGAGCGTCCGGATGCGCTGCTGCCCACGCTGGGCGGCCAGACCGGCCTCAACGCCGCTGTTGAGCTGGCAAAGGACGGCACGCTGGACAAGTACGGCGTCGAGATGATCGGCTGCGACCTGGCCGCTATCGAGCGCGGCGAGGACCGCAAGCTCTTTAACGAAGCCATGGCAGAGATCGGCCTGGAGGTCGCGCGCTCGGGCTACGCCTACAGCGTGGCAGACGCCGAGGCCATCGCCGAGCGCGTGGGTTACCCCTGCGTGCTGCGTCCGAGCTTTACTCTCGGCGGTGCCGGCGGCGGCATCGCGCACACCCACGAGGAGCTCGTCTCCATCGTGAGCCAGGGCCTGGAGCTCTCGCCTGCCCACGAGGTGCTGGTCGAGGAGTCCATCGAGGGCTGGAAAGAGTACGAGATGGAGGTCATGCGCGACCACGCCGGCAACGGCATCATCGTGTGCTCCATCGAGAACCTCGACCCCATGGGCGTGCACACCGGCGACTCCATCACCGTGGCGCCGGCGCAGACGCTCTCCGACCTTGAGTACCAGCGCATGCGTGTCGCCTCGCTCGCCATTCTGGAGAAGATCGGCGTCGAGACCGGCGGCTCCAACGTGCAGTTTGCCGTGAACCCCAACACCGGTCGTCTGATCGTCATCGAGATGAACCCGCGCGTGAGCCGTTCGTCCGCGCTTGCCTCCAAGGCCACGGGTTTCCCCATCGCCAAGGCCGCCGCGCGCCTGGCCGTGGGCTACACGCTCGACGAGATCGTCAACGACATCACCAAGGCCACGCCCGCCTGCTTTGAGCCCACGATCGACTACTGTGTCGTTAAGGTGCCGCGCTTTGCCTTCGAGAAGTTCAAGGGCACCGACCCCACGCTCACCACGCGCATGAAGGCCGTGGGCGAGATCATGGCGATCGGCCGCACCTTCGAGGAGGCCTTCGGCAAGGCCATGCGCTCGCTGGAAGACGGCCACCAGGGCATTTGCGCCGGTGGCAAGGAGGGCGCCGACAAGCTGAGCGACGACGAGCTCGCCCAGGCCGTGGCCACCCCGACCGAGCACCGCATCTTCTTTGTGGTCGAGGCTCTGCGCCGCGGCTGGGATGTCGCGCGTATCCATGCCATCTGCGGCATCGATCCGTGGTACCTCAACCGTATCAACGACATGGTGCAGGTCCAGGAGAGCATTCGCGGCCTGCGCGTGGAGGATATCGACGCCGACGCTATGCGCCTGCTCAAACAGTACGGTACGAGCGATGCCGAGATTGCCGCGCTGACCGGCTCGGACGAGCGCTTTGTGCGTGCCTACCGCAAGGGCCTGGGCGTGGTTCCCAGCATGAAGACGGTCGATACCTGCGCCGCCGAGTTCTCGAGCGCCACGGAGTACCACTACAAGACCTACGAGAACATCTACCGCACGAGCCCGGACGCCAAGAAGTGCGTGGCCCCCGACGAGACCACGCCGGCGGACAAGCCCAAGGCAATGATCCTGGGTGCCGGTCCCAACCGCATTGGCCAGGGTATCGAGTTCGACTACTGCTGCGTGCATGCGAGCTACGCGCTGGCGGCCCGCGGCTTCGAGACCATCATGGTCAACTGCAACCCCGAGACCGTCTCGACTGACTACGACACATCCGACCGCCTGTACTTTGAGCCGCTCACCTACGAGGACGTCATGGACGTCATTGACGTTGAGCGTCCTGACGGCGTCGTGGTGACGCTCGGCGGCCAGACTCCGCTTAAGCTGGCGCGCATGCTCGAGGAGAGTGGCGTCAACATCATGGGCACCAAGCCCGATGCCATCGACTTTGCCGAGGACCGCGAGCGCTTCGCCGCTCTGCTCGACAAGCTGGGCATTATGTATCCGCCGGCGGGCCAAGCCACCTCGTTTGAGGAGGCCGAGGCCGTGGCCGCGCACATCGGCTATCCGCTGCTGGTGCGTCCAAGCTACGTGCTGGGCGGCCGCGGCATGATGATCGCCTACGATGCCGAGCATCTGCGCGATTACATGGCCGAGGCTGCGCGCATTAGCCCCGACTACCCGGTGTACCTGGACCGCTTCCTGGAGGGTGCGATCGAGTCCGATGTCGACGCCCTGCGCGACGGCGAAGAGGTCTACATCGGCGGTATTCTGGAGCATATCGAGGAGGCCGGTATTCACTCCGGTGACTCCGCGACGTGCATCCCGCCGTTCAGCTTTAGCGAGAGCCTGCAGGCGAAGCTCCGCGAGACCACGCGCCGCATCGCGATGGCGCTGGGCGTCCGTGGTCTGGTCAACGTGCAGTACGCTATTAAGGGCGAGACCGTCTACGTGATCGAGGCCAACCCTCGTGCCAGCCGTACCGTGCCGTTTATCTCCAAGGCCACCGGCGTGCCGCTGGCCAAGTGCGCGGCGCGTATCATGGCGGGCGATTCTATCGCCAGCCTGGGTCTGCCGAGCGACGAGCGTCAGCTCGATTGGTTCTGCATGAAGGAAGCCGTTATGCCCTGGGGCCGTTTCCCCGGTGCCGACGTCATCCTGGGACCTGAGATGAAGTCGACGGGCGAGGTCATGGGTATCGCCAAGAGCTATCCCGAGGCATACGCCAAGACGCAGCTGGCGATCGATTACAAGCTGCCCGATCCTAGCAGCGGCAAGGTGTTCATCAGCGTGTGCGACCGCGACAAGCGCCACATCCTTTCGGTCGCGCGTATCCTGCGCTACCTGGGCTTCGACATCTGCTCTACCGAGGGCACGGCACGCGTGCTGCGTGGCGGCAACGTGACCTGCGAGGTCGTGGAGAAGATCAGCGGCCCGCACGACGGCGAGCGTCCCAACATCGGCGACCTGATCGCCAACGGCAAGATCGCGGTGATCGTCAACACGCCGTACGGCCCGGGTTCGCGCGGAGACGGCTACCTGCTGCGTACCGAGGCCGTGCGCCGCGGCGTGACCTGTGTGACCGCGATGTCCGCGGCCAACACGTACGTGAGCGCCATCGAGGCCGTGCGCGAGGACCAGCAGGGCCACGGCAGTGCCAACGACATGGGCATGGACGTCATCGCACTGCAGGACCTGCCGCAGTACACGGTGTAGGGTGACCTGTCCGGCCGGGGCGGGAGGGGCCGAGTTTCCCCCTTCGCTCCGGCTGCAAGCAGAGTCGCTCAGTGGGAAGCTCGGCTCCCCCGCCCCGGCCTGCGGTAACTCGGTTGTGCCGTGTGCTGCAGAAGGGACTTTGCGCGATGGCTTAGGCTAAAGAGGATGCGGATGTCGAGTGAGGATTTTGTTTCTTGGGAAGCTTGGATTTGGGCTCTACGTGGGACGGAATCCTCGCTCGTTTGGTTGATGGGACATTTTCCTCGCTCGGCTGCCCACGGACCGTGCGCCCCGGCTATTGCATCTTCGTGGTGAAGGTCGTCTTGTCGGCTGCGATGTGCACGTGCAGCTCTGCTTGGCCGTCGCAGCTGATGAGCACGCCGACCTCGAACGGGTTGCCTTCCTTGTCGTAGGTGGAGCGCACGATTCGCATCGCCGCCTTTCCCGTTACCTGCCCCAACAGGCTCGCCTCGTGCTTGTCGAGGTTGATCGCCTCGTAGACCGCATCGACGCTTGCCGGCAGGATACCGGTTTTCTCGGCGATATAGGCGTAGAGCGATCGCTCGAGATCCCTGTGCGTCAAGTCGGGGCAGAGCGACACAGGGACATAGACGTAGTTGAGTTCCATGGGCTTGTCGTCGGCCAGGCGCAGGCGGCGTATCTCCCATACGGGCGTGCCCTCGGGCACCTTGAGGCCGGAGGCGATGCCTCGGACGGCGGGGATGCTCTCGAAGTTGAGGATGCGTGAACTGGGTTGCCTTCCCGCCTCGCGCATGCGTACGCTGAAGTTGAGGGCGAGGTCGATCCCCGGCGCGGTTGTCCGGGGCTTGATAAACGTCCCCTGACCGCGCTTGCGTATCACACGACCCTCCGCCACCAAATCCTGAAAACAACGACGGACCGTCGCGCGCGATAGCCCCAGACGGTCGCAGATCTCGAGCTCGCGGGGTAGCGGCGTCTCGGTGTCGAGCGTCTGGCTTGCGATGAGCAGGACGATACGTTGCTTGAGTTGGATGTAGAGCGGTGTGTCGCCCTCGCGGTCGAAGGGCTCGGAGGCGAGAAACGATATCAAGTCCATGGGGTACCTCCATGTTGCGTGTTGACAGGACATAGCGTAGCGAAAAGGCCATACTGATCGAATTCTAGGCAAAAATAGTTGAGCTATGTTAGGGACATACAAAACATAGCTTGAAGACAAGCCGTCTACCTGCGCTTTTAGAAATACGCCGATGGAAAAATAATTTAGTTGTCACAATAGTTGCTACCGTTAACCGATGAATAGTTGCCGTTCGCAACTATTTGCTTGTATCGAACATACGCGAAAATAATAATGGTCTCGACACAAAGCAAAGCCGTGCAGTGCACGCAATGTCGAGGGGAGACCGCCATGCGGTATCTGGTAATGGTCAGCCACGGAACACTCGCTCCCGGTTTGCACAGCGTCCTCAAGATGCTCGGCAACGACGCCGCCAACATCTTGTCGACGAGCTTGGTCGATGGCATGGGTGCCGACGAGTACGTTGAGAATCTCAAGGTGCTGCTCGCCCCCGTCGCAGCCGACGACGAAGTCGTCCTGCTCGGTGATATCCTGGGCGGCTCTCCGCTCACCAACGCCATGAACACTCTGGCCGAGAAGGGCCTGCTTGCCCACACCGTCGCCTTTGGCGGCATGAACCTGCCCATGGCGATGACCGCGATGATGGGCCTTTCCACCATGGACCTCGATTCCCTCAAGCAGATGATGCTGCAGGAGGGCAAGAACGGCATGTCCGAGCTCGTGATCCCCACCGATGATGGCGAGGATGGCGAGGACGACGATATCTAGGCCCAAGAGCCAAACCGTGTGAGATGGGGCGCGGCGCCAAGTGCCGGCCCAAAACAGAAAGGGGAGAACGCAATGATTTCGTTCATCCGCATCGACGACCGTATGATCCATGGACAGACCGTCACCCGTTGGTCGCTCGAGTATCCCTGCGACGGCCTGATCGCCGTCAACGACGCCGCGGCATCCAACCCGGTGCTCAAGGAGGCCTACCGCAGCGCTTCGCAGAAGAAGACTTTCGTATGGACCAAGGAGCACTTCAAGGAGGTCGCGCAGAAGGTTCTCGACAGCGAGACGCAGTACTTCCTGATCACCAAGAACCCGCAGGATATGAAGGAGCTGCTGGTCGACTTTGGCTTTAAACCCGGCATGAACCACGTCGTCGTCGGACCTTGCAACGACCGTCCCGGTGCGACCAAGCTCGGCAACAACCAGTCGATCACGCAGGAAGAGGCCCAGGCGCTCGAAGACCTCACCAACGCCGGCTATGAGGTCGAGTTCGCCCTCATCAAGGAGAAGTCCATCGGTACCTGGCCCAAGTTCCGCGGCCAGTTTGGTTTCTAAGCAAACGCTTCGCAGCATTTTGGTCCTAACGGTCCCATGAGGAGGGACTGAGGAATAAAGAAAGGGGAAAGCATGACTATCAATGCGTTCCAAGCCGCGCTGTTCGGCCTGTTCGCCTGCCTGGCCTCGATGCCCGGCATGGGCGACACGACGTTCGGCAACTACACCCTGGGCCGCCCGCTGGTCGCCGGCCTTGTCGTCGGCATCATCATGGGCGACATCCAGTCCGGCATCTTGGTCGGCGCCGCC
>CALGKS010000365.1 GCA_937930475.1 uncultured Collinsella sp.
CTCCGATGCTGAGCGCCTTAAAGTAACAGATCCACGAGGCGCCGGTCGCAATGCCCGATGCCGCGAGAAATGCGAGTTCGCGCGGGTCAATGCGCGCGACCTGCTCCAGCTTTCCCTTGGCAGCCACGATTGCCCATGCCATAAAAAGTACCACACAGGTACGGATCGCCGTGGCCAGGTTTGACTCGACACCTTCGATGCCGATCTTGGCGAGGACGGAGGTGAGTGCCGCGAACACGGCGGCGCCGAGGGCGTAAGCGAGCCAGGCTCGGTCTTGCTTTTGCTCTGCGCCGATGGACTGCTTTTTCTCGATCATCAAAAACGTGCCGAGCGTGATGACGGCGGTTCCCACGAGCTTGACCGCCAGGTTGCCTGTCTCACCAAAAAGCACTATGGCGATCAGCACGGCGAGCACGGTGCTCATCTTGTCGACGGGTACAACCTTGTTGACGTCTCCGATGCTGAGCGCCTTAAAGTAACAGATCCACGAGGCGCCGGTGGCGAGTCCCGAGAGGGTGAGGAATAGCCAGGCTTTGGCGGGAATGGTGCCGATTGCTCCGATGGATCCAGAAATGCCCGCCATTGCCCAGGAAAATACGAGCACCACGCAAGTACGGATGGCGGTTGCAACGTCGGAGTCGGTGTGCCTGATGCCGCATTTGGCCAAAATGGATGTGATGCCGGCAAAGAAAGCTGATGCAAATGCTGCTGTAACCCACGACACGGGTTGAGCGCCTCCTCATAAAAGACCGCGCCAGATCTGCGGCGCATGCCCGATGATACCGCGCTTGCCTACAGGTCGCGTGTCCGGTAGACCTTGGCGCTGACGATGCAGCTAAGTGCACATAGCACGAGGGCCAATACCGCGATTCCTGCACACAGGCAGCCGAGGACGGCGGGATCGGGATTCGCCCCGGCAATCGACATGAGCCAGTTGCTGATGGGGTTGGAGGAGCTCAGCGCTGCCATGGCAAGGCACCCGAGCAGGGCAAACAGGCCGACGGAAAGGCGCAGCGCCTCCATGTGTCCAAATCGAAAGAACAGCGGCTGTGCCAAAAACACCATCATGAGGGAGATGAGCATCGATGCGGCGGAGGCTATTGTGGTCTCAAAGACGGTCTGTCCCGTCGAGGGAATACCCGCGCTGTTGAAGAGCGGGATGGAGACGATGCTCAAAAGCGCGGCGGCGCACGCCATGACGGCTGAGAAGACAATGATGCTCAGGTAGCGTGCACAGATGATGTCTTTGCGCGAGATGGGCAGCGTTGCCCGATAGCGCTCCCATCCGTTTTGATTGTCGTAGCCGGCCAGCGAGTTCATGACCATGATGGGTGACATGGCACTGACCGCGCAGGCGCCAGCACTCATGCCAGAGTCACCGTCCGATGCGTTGGCGAGGGTCAACACGACGAAGATGAACAGGCCGACACCCGCGATGCTCGGGACGAGCGTGCGGACGATGGCGAGCTCAGACATAAAGGCGCGTTTCATTTCGAAGCCCCTTTCAGCGTGAGGCGAAGATAGTCATCAATGGTTGCCCGGTCGCAGGGAATCTCGGGGAAGGCCTCGAGCACATCGCGACGGTTGGGCACGAGCACGTCCACGCTATAGGCGTGGTGGGCGGCACGGGCGCCTTCGACGCAAGCCATGAGC
>CALGKS010000366.1 GCA_937930475.1 uncultured Collinsella sp.
CGCGCAGCGTGCGGTCGGTTTGTCGGGGGTGCTCACTCATGAACGAATCATCACTCCGTCGGGGTCGATCTTGTCCTGAATTTTCTTAAGTGTGCGACGCAGTAGGCGCGAAACCTGCACCTGGGAGATGCCCAGCTTCTTGGCAATCTCGATCTGGGTCATGCCCTTCACAAAGCGCAGCTCGATCACCTCGCGCTCGCGCGGCGAGAAATCGCGAATGGCTTCCTCGATCACCAGACGGTCATCGGTAAAGTCGAGCTCATTGTCCTCGTCGGCATAGCGGTCGAGAATCGAAGGTGCATCGTCGGAATCGGACGCGCCGGGGGCCTCGATAGGCACCGAGGTATAAGCCGAGGACGATTCCATGGCCTCCAGGACCTCATCGACGGTCACGTCCAGGTATTCGGCGATTTCCTCGACCTTTGGCGAACGCTGCAGCTCGTTGGTGAGTTTGTCGGTAGCTTGGTTGACCTTGGCCGAGAGCTCCTGCAGGCGACGGGGCACGCGCACGCTCCAGCCCTTGTCACGGAAGTGGCGTTTGATTTCGCCCAGAATGGTAGGCGTGGCAAAGGTCGTAAACTCGAGTCCGCGCTCGGGATCAAAGCGGTCGATAGCCTTGAGCAAGCCCAGATAACCCACCTGCATGAGGTCGTCGAGCGGCTCACCGCGGTTCTTAAATTTATTGGCAAGAAACCTTACCAGATTCATATGGGACATGACGAGCTGCTCGCGGGCGTCCGGATCACCGGTCTCCTTATAGCGGCGAAACAGCTCGCGGGTTTTCTCCTTGTCCCAAGCGGTCTTGCCGCTCCGGGAACGTTCGGTCATATTAGATATCCGCCTTGAGGTCGAGGGAAAGCGTTAGGGGCGCCGAGGTCTTTTCGTAGGAATCGCACACGCTTGCAAGAATGAGCTCGGCATACACAGCAGCCTGGTCATCCCCATCGACGGTGGCCTGGTCGCCGAAGGTAAAGGTCATGCCAACGTGGGTCTCGTCGACGTCAAATGTAATGGTGATGTCATCGCAGTCGACCGCGGTGCAACCAAAGATGAAGGCCTCCTCGGCAGCCATGCGGATGTCCTCGATGCGATCGACGGACATGGAGCACAGAGCACCGACGTTGGCGGCCGTCATGCGCACCAAGCGCGCGAGACGCGGGTCACCGGCAACGGTCAGCGTAATGGGGCAGGTTGCTTCGCTACTCATCGCAGGACTCCTCGGCGGTCTCGGCGGATGTATAGGTGTAATACTGAGCCGGCTTGGCTGCGGGCTTCTGAACCGCATCTGCGCCATCGGCGACCTCGTCCTCGGCCTCGCCAATCAGGACGCGCTCGGTA
>CALGKS010000367.1 GCA_937930475.1 uncultured Collinsella sp.
CGGCGAGCAGCAGGCAAAGATCGACGAGGCCCACGCTGCCATGGACGAGCTGGAGATGGCGTGGCTCGAGGCGAGCGAAAAGCTCGAGGGCGAGGAGTAGAAGAGGATGATCAAGGCCGCGTTTTTCGATATCGACGGCACGCTACTGAGCTTTAAGACCCACCGGATTCCGGCGTCGGCGCAGCAGGTGCTCGACAGCTTTCGCGAGCAGGGGGTCGCGTGCGTGATCGCCACGGGCCGCCCGACCTACCAGATGCCGGATTGGCTGTTTGACCTGGGCTGGGATGCGTACATTACGCTCTCGGGCCAGCACTGCTTTGATGTCGAGGGCGTCTATCGCAGCTGCCCGATCGATCCGGACGACGTTGCGGTGATCGTGGACCAGGTTGCCGAGGGGCGCTACGACTCGCTGTGCATGCAGGGCGAGAACTCGTTTGTGAATCGCCTGTCCGAGCGTGTGGTGACGGCAGGCAGCAACGCGGGAATTGTCTACCACGAGGAGCCGTTTGAGCATGCCTTCGATGCGCCGGTTTACCAGTTCTGCGCCTTTGTGGACCCGGCCGACGAGCATATCGTGACCGACGCCGTGTCGCATTCGCTCACCACGCGCTGGTGCGATCTGTTCTGCGACATTATTCCGGCCAACGGCGGCAAGGACCTGGGCGTGGTAGCGACACTCGAGCGCCTGGGTATCGACGCGAGTGAGGCGATCGCCTTCGGCGACGGCGAGAACGACCTGTCGATGTTCTCGGCCGTGGGCACGAGCGTGGCCATGGGCAACGCGCAGGAGACCGTCAAGGCCGCCGCGACCTACGTAACGACCGCCGTAGACGACGACGGCATCTACAACGCCGCGAAGCACTTTGGTCTGATCTAGCTGCGCGCCGGCTCCCGGCACTTGGGGACGTTCCTTTTCGGCCGGCAGCTGGGGACACCCCTTGCGCGATGCGTGCCGTATCGCGCAAGGGGTGTCCCGCGCATTTTGTGAAACACGGTTAACTTTTTAAACAACGTAGTAAGACATGGGCAACTTTTGCGGTAAAGTAAATCAGGCAAAAGTATCCAAAGGCTAACTAGAAGCCATCGCGAAAGGCGGCCCATGGCCCTGCGTGAATCCGGAGAAGACTATCTCGAATCTATTTATGTGCTCTCGGAGCGACAGGGCATCGTTCGGTCGATTGACGTCGCCGAATACCTGGGCGTAACCAAAGCAAGCGTCTCTAAAGCCATGGCGGCCTTGGAGAGCAGCGGGTACGTGGAGATGGGCAAACGCGACGTGCATCTGACGGAACGCGGTCTTGAGGTCGCCCGTCAAATGTGGGAGCGCCACTGCTTTTTCGTGCGGCTGCTCGAGGAAGCCGGTGTTTCGGCGGATGTCGCGTCGCAAGAGGGCTGCCACATGGAGCACTGCCTGAGTGAGGAGAGCTTCGAGAAGCTGAGGGCGATGCTGGGGCGGGATGGTGCTTCGGCGCCAACAATGACCGACTAGCATTCCCACAGTGGTGCGCCTCCCGCGCCAAAGGCGCGGGACAGCGATTGGGATAAAAGGTTCTTTCGGCAATGTCCAATTCAGACAAGGAACCCCGTCAGCAAGCGATGCCCAAGAACCGCCAGCAACGTTACTGCAGGCCGGGGCCGGGCTTGGTTTTGAAAACACTCCGCAGCGCGAGGACGTTTTCAAACCCAAGCCCGGTCCCGGCCGGACAGCCCACGAACGCTACAGGTTCTTGATACCCATCGCGCGCATGGCGTTCAGGATGGCGATGATCGCCACGCCTACGTCGCCGAACACGGCAAGCCACATATTGGCAATGCCGAGCGCCGCCAGCACCAAAATCAGCAGCTTAATCCCCAGCGCGAAGATGATATTCTGCCAGACAATCGACATGGTCTTGCGCGCCACGCGGATCGCGCGGGAAATGTTGGACGGCTTGTCATCCATCAGCACGACATCCGCCGCCTCAATCGCAGCGTCGGAGCCCATGGCGCCCATGGCAATGCCCACATCGGCGCGCGTAAGCACAGGCGCATCGTTGATGCCGTCGCCGACAAAGGCGAGCTTGCCCTTGCCGCTTTCGGCCGCGAGCAGCGCTTCAACACGCTCGACCTTGTCGCCCGGCAGCAGCTGCGCGTGGAACTCGTCGAGGCCCAGCTGCTTGGCCACGGCGGCTGCCACTTTCTCGCGGTCGCCCGTGAGCATGACGGTGCGGTTGATTCCGGCGGCGTGCAGATCGCGGATCGTCTGCTCGGCATCGGCCTTAACGGTGTCTGCAATCACGATGTGGCCGGCGTACACGCCGTCAACGAGCACATGCAGAATCGTTCCGACGACCTCGCAATCGGGTGCTTCAGCGCCGGCTGCGGCGAGCATCTTGGCGTTGCCGACGACGACATGCTTGCCGTCGATGGTTGCCGTCACGCCGTGGCCCGCGTCGTTGGCGGAGTCGTTCACGCGCTTGGGGTCGACCTCACCCTGGAAGGCGGCGCGCACCGACTGCGCGATGGGGTGATCGGAGAACGACTCCGCAAGGGCTGCGACCTCAAGCAACGACTGCTCGGTATAGCCAGCCTCGGGGTGCGCCGCGACCACCGAGAACGTGCCGTTGGTGAGGGTACCCGTCTTGTCAAAGACGACGGTGTCCACGTCGGCGAGCGTCTCGAGGTAGTTAGAACCCTTGATGAGAACGCCCAGCTTGGACGCGCCGCCGATGCCGCCAAAGAAGCTCAGCGGCACGCTGATCACGAGCGCGCACGGGCAGCTGACGACCAGGAAGGTCAGGCCGCGCAGAATCCAGTCGGACCAGGCACCGGTGACCAGGCCGCCGCCGAGAGCGAGCACCGCGGCCGCGCCGGTGACGGCGGGCGTGTAGACGCGGGCAAAGCGCGTGATGAAGTTCTCGGTGCGCGCCTTCTTTTCGCTGGCATTCTCCACGAGCTCTAGGACGCGTGCGACGGTGGACTCGCCAAACGGCTTGGTGGTGCGCACGTGGATGAGGCCCGTCATGTTGATGCAGCCACTGATGATATCGTCGCCGGACTTGGCGGGTCGGGGGACTGACTCGCCCGTGAGCGCGGCGGTGTCGAGCTGGGTTTCGCCCTCGACGATGACGCCGTCGATAGGCACGCGCTCGCCGGGCTTGACCACGATCACGGTGCCGACGGCGATGTCATCGGGAAAGACCTGTTCGAGTGTGCCGTCGACTTGTTCGACGTTAGCGTAGTCGGGCGCGATGTCCATCATGGCACTGATCGACTTGCGGCTCTTGCCCACGGCGTATGCCTGGAACAACTCGCCGACCTGGTAAAACAGCATGACAGCGGCGCCTTCGGCCATGTGCGGGTCGGTATCGGGGAAGAGCACCATGGCAAACGCGCCGATGGTTGCGACTGCCATAAGGAAGCTCTCGTCGAAGGCCTTGCCGCGGCGGATATTATTGAATGCCTTTTGCAGTACGTCGTAGCCGGCAATCAAAAACGGCACGAGGAACAGCACAAAGCTGGCGTAGATGTCGCCCGGGGTGCCGAATGCGGCGGTGAGGGTGCCGAGCTCATCGAGGGCGTACACCACGGCAAAAATGCCCAGTGCTACCAGGATGCGGTTGCGCTTATGCTCGAGCGACTCTTTTTTCTTGCGCTTCTTCTTTTTCTTTTTGGGGTCGGCGGTGGCCATGACTCGTATCCTCCCATTTGAGTGTATGAACACTCGCTCATATAATTTCGCGAGCAAAGGCCGCGGCAAGCGCGGCCTTGCAGGTTGGCGTAAACCTGGGCTAGAGAATGATCTCGCAGTCCGGTTCGGCGTCGGCCGTAAACTCTACAACGCGGTTGAGCACCTCGTCGAACTCGGCGTCGTCGGCCTCGAGCGTCAGCTTCTGGGTCATAAAGTTGACGGACACGGATTTGACACCCTCGAGCTTGGCCAGCTCGTCCTGAAGCTCGCGCGCACAGTTGGCGCAGTCGATCTCGTCGAGTTTAAACTGCTTTTTCATGGTGGGTTCCTTTCCCTGTTTTGCGGCTTGGGTGCAGGCCGCGCTGGTACCGTGGCTGGTTGCTATTCGCAGATATGGCTCATGCCCTGGTTGAGCATGGTGTAGACGTGATCGTCGGCAAGCGAGTAGAGGATGTTGCGGCCGTCGCGGCGGAACTTGACCAGGTGCGACTGCTTAAGCGTGCGCAGCTGGTGCGATACTGCCGACTGCGAGGTTGCGGTCGCCTCGGCGATGTCGGCCACGCAGAGCTCGCGGCCCATGAGGGCGTAGAGAATCTTGATGCGCGTGGTGTCGCTGAAGACCTTGAACAGGTCGGCGAGGTCGTAGAGAAGCTCCTCGTCGGGAAGGTCCTCGGGCGAGCAGGTGGTGGGGATCACGGGTTCGGTGGCCTCGATGTCGGGTTTCGTTTCATCAACGCGGATGCTCATTGCAATATCCTTTCATATGAACATACGCTCATATAACTTACTTCCGAGTATATGAGCGCATGTTCATATGTCAATATCGTTTAGGCAATCCGTCGTACAAAATGATGAGGAAAAGCGGACGAGATCCCGGACTAAGCGGTTTTGATTAGCGATGCCGGGGTGGGTGCCCCTGCGCCGTGCAAAAATTGGAGTATTCTGCAACGATAGGGGGTCCGTTAATTTATCGCAGGCCAAATAATGCAGCTAAAAAGTTATCTTAGGGTGGTAAACCGATGAGTTTTTCCTCAAATGTTGCCTAACGTTCTCAGGCAAGAGTGATTTCGCTTCACTTTTGGATCCACTCGAGGGTAATGGACACCCGGCTCTGCTGAATACTCGCAATTTTGCACGTCGCTAGGATACCCACCTTGTTAGTCAGCCTAGTTTCCGGCCCCGAAGACCCTGCCCTCGGGCGTGAAGCTGCTTGTTTGGTTGAGTGATGGGCTGTCGGGTTCGGCAGTCTGCATGTCATCGATTACCGGCGCTTCGTTAATCGTCGGATCATCCAACGTGATGCCTTCGAACATTGCTTTTTCGAGGTCGATTCGTTGACGCTCTTCGGAATCCTGGCGAAACTCCTCCTGGATTCGTTTCTTCTCCTCAATAAACCTTCTGAGCACAAACAGTCTCAGGTCCTCTTGCATGATTTGAAAGTCTTTTGGCAGACGCGAGGGGCGTATACCTTCTTTTCGTTGGATTGCCTCCATGACCCTAACGAAAGAGCTGGCATGCATAAAGGAATAACGGCTGACGGTGATGATTCCGTAGCCCATGGACGCAAGTGCGTTCTTGCGTTCTTCGTCGATGGCGCGGTCTTCTTCAGCGTCGTGATAAAACCCGTTGTATTCAATATCTGTTCGAGATTTCTTCAGATATACATCCATAAAGAACTTTTTGCGTCTCGTGAGATTTTTTGCGGCGGCGGTGACCTTCACCTCGTAGTCGGTCTCAATTCCTTTAATGCCAAGCCCTCCTTCGCTTTTGGGCAACGTAAGCATCATGGCAAAGGCCGTTTCCATGGGAGACCGGCATCCATCGCGTACACATTGAATCGCCTTTCGGGCAAGGGCCAAACCGTCGCATCTGGTAATGGAATTAAAGAACTGCTTTAGCCTCTCGGTCGAGGTAAGCGCGAAACGCTCGGTATAGGAGGTGGAAGAGCCGGGTCCTAGGGAATAAGCGCCGCACAGTTCAAAGTAGTACTCCACTAGTTCGCGAAAAGGGAGATAGGTGGCGGCCTGAAGTGCACAAAGCTCAACGCCAACAATGTAGATGTCATCTTCTAGCTCTATAAAACGCGAGCATGAGAATCGCTTTGACGAAACGTGGCATCGACAGTCCATCGCGTAACGCGCGTTCCTGCGATCAAACACCATTACCTCGAGGCAATCATTTGCGTCGAGGGCAACATCATGTTTGGCAAGCCATTCTGCGGCTGCGTCGAGGAGTGCTCCGCTGGGGCATGATTCGTAAATTGCGGCAGAGCTGCAGGACTCGATGTCTTTCGCAGACACCGAATGCGCGGCTTGGTAGACCGCTTTTGCAGTGGTATGTGACAATACGATACTCATGGTATATATCGTGTCAGCTAATGCCGTGTTGATGGCGCTGAGTGGGAAAGCCGTTTTAGCGGTCTAACCAAATGCTGTCCAAAAGCTTGACGCGATTATGGGTTGATACGCCCTAAATAAATGTTTTCGCAGCTCGGCTATAGCATAGAAATACTCAATTGCTGCACATTTGATATCGATGTATCGCAATCAGAACACAAATCACGTGTCGGGAAAGTGCCGAAATAGTTAAATAATAGGGTTCAGAATTTGTGAAGAGCGGGCCTGCTTATGGAACGTGGGGCGGCCCCGCTGCGGGGTTTCCCGCTGCGAAGCCGCTCGTGAGCAAGCAGTGTTTGTCGCAGGCGTTGTTATTTCGCAAACAGGTTCTTGAGGTTGAACTCGGCCTGCACCGTGCGGAGCATGAGGTCGGTGTCGTCCAGACCCAGATGCTGCTCGTTGGCGTCGGGCGCGAGGGTGCCGCGACGGCGTGCCCAGTTCTCGAGCGCGGCGGGGGCGGACTCGCGGGGGAGCGAGCGCACATCGGCGTCCAGGCTGCGGCAAATCTGGCGCGAGTCGATGACGATAATCTTGCCGGCGCGGCGTGCCTCGGCGTAGCCGTCCAGGTGGATCTTGAACCAGCTGTCCTCAAAGGCGGCGTTGTGTGCCATGTACGGGTACTTCTTCATAAGCTTGAGCAGCTGCTTTTGCAGTTCCTTGTTCTCGCGAAACGGCGTTTTGCCGTCGATGTCGTCCCAGGTGATGTGGTGGATATTCGACAGCGGCACATCTTCGCCGCGGTAGATGTCGGGCAGGCCGCAGTAGTGTGCCTCGGCGTCATGCGGGACGGCGTCGCTGGTGAGCTCCATGATTTCCCAGCCCACATTGATGATATAACCGCGCTCGGGTGCACGGCCGGTGGTCTCGATGTCGATACCGAGCACGGTGCCCTGGATGGGCTTGCGGGCGTAGGCCACGCCGAGCGCGTCGCGGTCGCCGCGGATTTCGCGCATGACCGACGCGGCGGTGCGCTTTTGCATCTTGCCGATGGCGGCGCAGGTGTCGGCATCGGACAGGCCGCGCGAGAGCGTCGCGGGCGTCACGTTGCGCAGGCGCGCCTCGCCAATCTGGTCGCACAGGTCGCGGTTGCGGTCGGCCAGGTCGCGCACAGTGGCAAAGTCGAAGCCGGGGTCGCCCTCGGCGGTAAAGTACTCGGTCTCGAGCACCTTGAGGGCCTCCTCGCCCTTCTGGCGCTCGGACTCCATGGCGCCGTGGTCGCCGTAGATAAACATGGGGATAAACGGCTGGCGCTCGTATTCGAGTGCTTGCGAAACATTCATATGCTGCTCCTTGGACGGGCCGCGTCGCGCGGCTCGGGGTTACTGAGTTGTGGCGAGATGATAGTTTACCATGGGCAACTATTGGCACCGCGCCCGGGACAACTACAATACCCTAGTTGACCGCTAGGACTTTTACAATGCTGCCGAAAGACACGAAAGGTTCCATCCGTCATGGATTTACTGATTGATATTCTGCTCGACGCCGGCAAGGACACGCTGTCGTTGGTGCCGTTTTTGTTGGTGACGTATTTGGC
>CALGKS010000368.1 GCA_937930475.1 uncultured Collinsella sp.
GCTATCTGATCGCCGACTCCAGCAAGATCGGCAAGCGCGACTTCTACACCTTCTGCCGCCTGGACAATTTGGACGCCGTGGTGTGCGAGCCGGGCATCGCCGCCGAGGATCGTGCCGCCATCGAGGAGCACACGCAGGTCATCTGCTAACTAGCGCAGTAGACGATACTTCTGCCCCTGCTGGCTCGGGGATTACCGCTTTACGTTGACGCGCAAATGTGCTCGGGCCAAGTATTCAGCTTGTGGGTTAGACCAGGCGGGCGTAGTCCTGTGACTGATGAAAGACGTGGGCGATATAGATCGTTTCGTGCTCAAACTTGTAAAGACACACGTAGTTGTTGACGGGAAACGATCGGTAATTACGTGCCGCCAGCTCTTGCATGTGCGGGAGGGGACGTAGGAGTGGCTGCTCGCGAAGCAGATCAAGCTGATATTCAAACTCAGCGACAAAATTGCCTGCTGCGCGCGGATTCTTGAGAATCTGGGCAAGGTATCCGACGATACTCTCGTACTCATATCGCGCGCTTTTGAGTATGACGACGTTATAGGTCATATTTGTCTCGTATCGCGGTCGCGAAGGAGTCGTAGTCGCTGTAGTCGCCTTGCGATATTTCGTCTTCTGCCAACATCATACGAGACAGCAGTTTTGCCTTGGCGATTTCTTCTTGCATGAGGCGATACTGGTCGCTGCTGATGCAGTGCATGGCCTCGTAGCCGTTCTTGGTAACGGTAACGTCGCGCTCAGACTCAACAAGTGCGGTGAATGTGGCAGTATCCTTCATATCTCGGACGGGCACACAAGCGGACATAGGAACCTCCTTTGCGTCGTGACATAATTGTACCACGGTGTGTCCAAGCGACCGGTACCGTCGGATCGTCTCGATCTGTAACAGGTAGGGACCAAAAACTCGGCTAGATGTTGCTGATCGAGATTTTGTCTATCCAGCCATCACCTTTGTCTTGATCTGTAACAGTTAGACGGCTAAAAGCGAGTTAGATGTTACAGATTGAGATATTTCTGTCCGGGCGTTCTGTTTGTCTCGATTTGTAACAGCTAGGGTCGAAAATCCCTGCTAGATGTTACAGATCGAGACAAACGGCCTGCTCGGGCCGAGCCAAAACAAAAAGGCCGCATGCGAACCCGTGGAGGGATTCTCATGCGGCCGACAGGGGGGTATGCAGCGGAAACTAGGCCATGAGCAGGCCGGTCTCCGCGACGTTCTTGTACCAGTATGCGCTTGCCTTGGGATAACGTTTCTGGGTCTCAAAGTCGATGTAGAACAGGCCGTAACGTTTGTTATAGCCGTTGGTCCAGGAGAACTGATCCTGCAGCGACCACACAAAGTAGCCGTCGACGTTCACGCCGCCGTCGATTGCCTTGAGGATCCACGCGAGATGCTGACGCATATAGTCGATGCGAGGGGCGTCGTCGATAAAGCCGTCCTCGAAGTCGTCCTTATAGCCCATGCCGTTCTCGGTGATGTAGATCTTTTTGTAGTTGGGGTAATCGTTCTTAATGCGGAGCAACAGGTCGTACAGGCCCTCGGGATAGATGGTCCAGTCCCAATCGGTCGTGGGAACGCCTTCGCGCACGCATGACTCGCCCACGCCCTTGAGGAACCAGCGCG
>CALGKS010000369.1 GCA_937930475.1 uncultured Collinsella sp.
AAGGTATTGAGCGAGCCGATGATCGACTCGATATCGGGATCTTTCGTCATGTCGCGTTCATCGAGATTGAACTCAACCATACCCGACTTTTCCAAGCGAGCTTTCATACGCGAGACGGCGTGGTCGCGCTTGACCCCATCGGTACCGACGATCAGATATGCCGGCAGCAGACCGGTTTCGGACATCGCGCTCCCCTCTCGCAGGCCCTCTAATTCGTACCACGCCATTCTAGCCCAGGGACCTACGGCGCGCCAACGACGTCGTTATGGTCGCTGGCATCGCATCGCAAAGCCCTTTGCGGTCGGCGTGATAATGATATCGCCGCGTTCAATCGTGCACGCGAAGGCCCCACCTGCCTTTCGAACCGCTTCCTTGCATTCGTCAGACGGATGGCCGTATCGATTTCCCTCACCAGCGCTCGCGAGGGATAACTCGGGCTTCAGGACGTCCAGCAGCTCGCCGTCGACCGAAACTTTGGAGCCGTGATGCCCGAGCTTAAGGACATCGATGTCACCCACTTCCTGTGCAAATTCACGTTCCTGATTGAGCTCGGCGTCACCGGTCAGCAGCATGCGCAAGCGCTTGCCCCCTAGTTCGTAGGTGAGCAGCAGGACGAGCGAGTCTTCATTGCCTTCGCCGTCCACGGACTCGAATGGCCACATCACACGGGCGCGAAAGTCGCCGATGTCGATGGTATCGCCACGGATCACCTGCCGATATGAGACACCAGATCGTCCCACGACCTCGGCAGGGGCATCCTCAAGCGCATCGGACGCCACGGCAATGGTTCCGACCGAAAATTGCTCCAGCACGGCAGGCAGACCGCCCCAATGGTCTTCGTCCCAATGCGTCACGAAAACGGCGTCGATATGGTGAACGTTATTGCGAACCAACGCTGACACCACGCGTTCATCGAGCCCACAGTCAACGAGCGCCACGACGCTACCCTGGCGAACCAGAATCGCATCGGCCTGCCCCACATCGAGGACTGTCACCGAAGGCGGCGCGAATCGATCCCAATAGACATACGGAACACCCGCTGCAAATACCAAACACAGCAGCCCCGCCGCCATGGGGCGTGCGCGGGGACGTGGCCACCAGACCAAGAGGACCGCCAGCAAACACGGCACTAGATAAATCCACATGCTATCGGACGGCACGCTCACGGATGCACCCGGAACGGCGGCAAAGAGCTGCTCGAAAAACAGTGCGCACCGAGCAGCAATCATGGGTACGACGAGCGCCCAGGCATGCAACGGTGCCAGGAGCGAAAAGGGAACCAGCACGATCGAAACAGCAAGCAACACGCTCACCACCGGGCCGATAACCGCATTCGCAAGCGGCGCGATAATCGAAAACGTTCCAAAAGCGGGGATGGTGATAGGGAGTGTGGCAACCTGCGAGCACAGCGTGACGGAAAGTATACTTGCAACCCCCGACGGCACACCCAACTCCCCCAAAGCAAAGGTCGCATACGGGCAAAAGCACAGGATGGCAAAGACACTGGCACACGAAAGCTGAAACCCCATATCGAACAGCACCGTTGGGCGCAACAGCACAAAGACAGACATGGTTACGAAGAGTGCCGATACGCCATGTCGACGACGTCCCGCACCGTTGGCAACAAGCGTCGCGAATACCATGCAGCACGCGCGCACGGCAGAAGGTGACGCGCCCGTAAAAGCGGCGTAGGCCACCAGCGTTACCGCCAACAGCATCCGCTGCAGCCAGCGTGAACAACGCGTCTTTTGCAATGCGCTCTCGATGACAAACCCCACGATTGCCAGGTGGCTTCCCGAGACAGCGATGAGGTGCGCCGTTCCCGTCACCGAAAACCAGTCGACCGCCGGCTGAGCACGCAGCTCGGAAGATCGGCCGCAGACTATGCCGGCTATAAGGGCCCGCGCCGGATCGGTCGAAGGGGCCAAAGCCGCAAGCAGTGCGCTTCGCAGGCGGAGCAACAGACCCGGGGATCCATTATCGATCGAAATAATCCGAACGGCTTTGACCTTACGCACCTCGCCTCGAAGCACCCGCGAGCGCCCATACGAATCGTTCTCGAAGCGCGAAACGCGACCGATGACACGCACATGCAACCCGGAGCCAAGCTCGCGGTCGCACGATAGGCGAACCCCTGCCAAGCGCTTACCGTCCGCGCGCGCCTCGCAGGTATAGGAATACGTCCCGTCTTTTATGGACGGATCACCCTGCACCACAAATTCAAGGCTGCTCGCCGCCCTACCGTCGAGCGCCTTCGAAGCGCTCAGTGCACCCGCCGTCCACCACGCCGACACAACCGCGCCCGCCATCAGACCGATGGCCGCGGCATATAGCCATCGTTTCCACGGGCTGAGTCGCGCACAAAAGCGAGCCAGAACAACGAGCAGCATAGCGGCAAGGAGAATGACCAAAAGTGGTCCAACTGCCGATGCCTGCTCCCCCAGCAGCCCATCGGCGGCCACGTTAAGCATCAAGACACAACTAACGCATATACCGGCACACAAGGCCATCGTCCACGGCATCAGGGGCCGCGGAGGCATCACATGCTCGCGCTCGGACGCGCTCATACGCAGATACAATCTTTGATTTTGGCAAGCTTCTTCTCACCGATGCCGGATACACGCATCAGATCATCGACCGAGGCAAAGGGACCATTCTTCGTTCGCTCGTCGATTATCGACTGCGCCACAGAAGGCCCAATGCCCGAGAGCGTCTGCAATTCCGCCGCGCTCGCCGTATTGATGTTGATGAGCCCCGCCGTATCATTCGTGCCCGATGCCACGACAGCGCCGCCATCGGCTCCGCCACCCGCGGCAACCGCCTGCTGCTCCCCCACCTTTGGCACGTATATTTTTTGTCCATCAGTGACCTTGGATGCCCGATTGAGCCCCGTCACATCGGCCTCGGGCGCCAATCCTCCGGCGGCATCGATTGCCTGCGCCACCCGCGCGCCATCCTTGAGTCGATACACACCGGGCGATGCAACGGCGCCATCGACATCAACGTAAACCTCCGATTCGGCAGAGGCTTTATGCGAGGACCCATCGGACTCACGATCACGCGAATCATCACCAGACCCCGGCTCCACCGATGAGCCCGAACCCTCAGCACGCTCGAACGACACGCCGCCGGACTCGCCGCCAAAGCTCGCCATTGCCAAGCCGCTCGCCATCGCAATGACAACGAGCATCGCCACGACCACCGCCTTGTGCCCGAGCAACTTGCCCGCCAAGCTGTCCATTCGTTTGACTCGTTCGTGTTGTCTGCGCTGCGCCATAGCAAAACCTCCCAGCACCATCGTGTCAGGAAATCGCAGCGTATGCCCCATTGCGCACAGAGCAGTTTTCACGGTCAAACCAAAAGCTGACCAAAACCTTGCGCAAATCTGTCCATTTATTCAATCACACGTCGGCAAATGAGCACTTCGCTATCAAACGCCCAGATAGCAAAAGACCGACGATGCAGGCGCACCGTCGGTCTATGCAGGCAATTACTCGCGATCTTGGTAAATCTCACGCGGAGCAAGCTCCGAATGTTTGCGTTTTAAGGTCTTGGGGGCCTTATACGTGTTGCTGGAGAAGTCGATGTACTCGGTCTGCTTAAGCAGGCGCTCAATCATCTCCTCGTGGTCGAACAGCTCCCAGGCCTCGTGCACGGCATCGAGCTTGGCGTGCGTCTCGGGACGACGCGGCATAAACAGCGTACAGCAGTCGGGCGCCGCTTCAGTGGAAATATCAAACGTGCCGATCTCCTGAGCGCGCGCAATGATCTCCTGCTTGTCGGACCCGATGAGCGGACGGAACACAGGAATCTTCACGGCTTCGTTGACGGCCATGATGTTCTCGAGCGTCTGGGAGGCAACCTGACCAAGCGACTCGCCGGTCACGATGGCCTTGGCGCCCTCGATATGCGCGATGCGCTCAGCAACCGAATACATAATGCGGCGATACATGATCACACGCAGGTTGCTGGGACAGGTGACGGAAATCTCGCGCTGGCAATCGCCAAACGGAACGACATACAGACGGCCGATCTGGACGCCCGGCTCAAGGGCGCGAATGATGTCCTGCACCAGATATTCGCTGGTATCTGGCGTCTGCGGACGACCGGAAAAATGCACCGGCACGCACACGGCACCGCGACGCGCGAGCATCCAGGTCGCCACCGGAGAATCGATGCCCGACGACAGAAGCGTCACGACCTTGCCGGCAGAGCCCACCGGCAGACCGCCCACGCCGCGCTCC
>CALGKS010000370.1 GCA_937930475.1 uncultured Collinsella sp.
GCGAGCTTTTCTGTCGATCATCTGCTGCTTGAGCCCGGCGTATACGTGAGCCGCATCGACCGCGACCCGGCGACCGGCACCGCCGTCACCACCTTTGACCTGCGCCTGACCACGCCCAACAAGGAGCCGGTCATGAACACGGCCGAGTGCCATACCATCGAGCACCTGGGCGCGACGTTTCTGCGCAATCATGCCGAGTGGTCGAGCCGCATCGTCTACTTTGGTCCCATGGGCTGCCGCACGGGCTTTTACCTGGTCGTGTTTGGTGAGGTGACGAGCGAGGAGATCCTGCCGCTCGTGCGCGAGCTGTTTGAGTTCGTCGCCGGTTTTGAGGGCGATGTCCCCGGCGCCGCTCCCGAGGAGTGCGGTAACTACCTGGATCAGAACCTTCCCATGGCCAACTGGCTCGCGCGCCGCTACCTCGACCGAGACCTGGCCGATATCGACGAGAAGCACCTGCACTACCAGCAGGGGTAAGGGTCGCCCCCAGTTTTTTGAACCGTTCACACGGAGATATCGACCGTTTAACTGTTTAGAAGTGTTTATACGAGGTCAATAGCGGTGTTTCGCCTAAAATAGCTCCCAGAGTGATATTCAGGCAAGGCTCCTGAAGCAGCATCTGTCGACATTGATTGTCGGATTCTGCTTCGGGAGCCTTGTTTTGTTTAGGGGGGGGGACACATGGAAATCGTTAAACGAATTAATACCAGCGCTGTCCTCTGTGTCGATGGAAATGGTAGACAGTTAGTTGCTTTTGGACGTGGCCTGGGGTTTAAGAATGTCGGCGACGAAATACCACTCTCGGAGATTCAGCGAACGTTCTATAACGTGAGTTCCCGCTACGTCGCTCTTGTTGACGAAGTTTCAGATGAGCTTCTCGAACTTACTTCGGATGTTATCGATATGTCGACAGGCCTGCTTCCCTATGAAGTGAGCCCCAATTTGCCGTTTATCCTTGCGGACCATATCGCGTATGCAATTAAGCGCAAAGAGCAAAACATCGTTGTCCATATGCCCTTGTCGTTTGATGTTCGCCAACAATATCCTGTCGAATTTAAAATTGGCGAGTATGCGCTTCGGATAATCAGAAAACGCCTTAACGTTAGACTCCCAGCCCACGAGGCAGTCGGAATTGCCATGGCGTTTATCAATAACATGGCCGATTCGGATTCATGCGAACTGGCTGAAGAGCTTAGTGCGGATATCTACGATCGCGTTCTCGAAGAATCCACCGTGGCCGTTGAAAAGCGGCTTGATATCCAGGTTGATCGGGAAGGTTTCGATTACGCGAGATTCGCGACGCATCTCCAGTACCTATTCAATAGGCTGAACTCTGGCGAAAGCATCGTAAGCGACAACCGTAAGATGTACCTTTCGCTCAAAGATGAATATCCGGTGGCATCGATGTGTGCCGACGATATCGCTTCTGTTCTCAGCCGATTGACGGGCCAGGAACTTATAGATGAAGAAAGACTCTATCTCATGATGCACATCAATCGAATTGCATCGAAAGCTAGGTAATTGGTCGGCGAAGGCGCGCGCTTTGCCGATGGTTACATATAAAACTCAACGTGGGAGAAATGGTATTTATGGCAGATACAACTAAGCTCGCTGCCGAGATTCTCGAGATGGTGGGCGGTGCAGAAAACGTTACATTTGTAGCTCACTGCATGACTCGTTTAAGGTTCAA